>NZ_DAOSET010000003.1:0-78056 GCF_035363275.1 Methanoculleus sp.
CCGTGCTCTCAGAAAACTGAAGGAAAAGGGGAGGAAAGTCGGCAAACTCCGAAAGTTATGTCGATAACTACGACTGCATCGCTCTGGAACACCTGACCATCAAACCGATGGTCGAATCGCTGGAGGCAAAACTCCGCGGCAGATCCAAATCTATTCTCGATGCCGTGATGGGCCGGAGGGCCGGAGCGGGAGAAGCCGGAGGCTTCGACTCGCGTGGTACAAAGCAAGAGAGTTCATACGCTACAAAGCTGCGAATGCTGGTAAGTATGTCCACATTATTGATCCGGCCTACACGACCCAGGACTGTTTCCTCTGCGGGCACCGGGAGAAGAAAGACCTCTGGCAGCGGACCCATGCCTGCCCGGTCTGCGGCTACACAGTCCCCCGGGACCTGAACGCCGCACAAAATATCCTGAAACGAGCATCCGTAGGGTGGGGCACACCCGAATCGACGCTTGTGGAGATCGGGACCGCTACACCGCCAATTCCAGCGGTGCAAGTCCCGGTCGACGAAACAAGAATCTCCCGGCTCTAGCCGTGGAGAGTGTCAAAGGTCCCGCCCCGACGCGGGGACGATCCGGACGTTCATCTTCTCCGAGCCGATGATCAGGATGCCCTCCCCCGGCTGGAAGTTGAGAAGGTCTTTCTCGCTCACCTCGAAGAACTTGGCGTTCTCCTGGGCCTGCTTCTTGTTCTCGGCCCGCATGCAGAACTTCACGGCGATGTTTGCGAGGATCTCCTCGTTGAAGTGGGCGATGAGCTGGGACGCGAGGATCAGCGAGACCCCGAACTTCCGCATCTCCGTGGCATACTTGTTCAGCACCGCCTTGATCGACGTCTTCGAGCCGCTCTTCTGGCTCACCAGGAGTTTCGCCTCGTCGACGATCACAAAGAGCCGGAACTTCTCCCGCTCGTCCTCGGTCCCGCGCGGGATCTCGCCGGTCGCCTGGAGGGTATAGTAGATCCGGCGGAGGAAGAGGTCTGCAAAGAGATAGCGCAGGTTCTCCGGGAGGGCGTTTAAGTTGATATGCGTGATCCCGCCGGATAGGATCGTGGGGATCGAGATCTTCTCCTCGCCCGAGAAGAGTTTGTAGTCGAAGATGTCCTCGAGATAGGCCGGGATCGCCTCGTCTTCGCAGTTCATGATCTCATCCTCGATGTCGTCGAAGTCCAGCACCCGCGTCCAGGTCTCGGTCTTCCCCGTAATCCCGGAGGCCCGGTAGCAGTCCTTGATAATGTTCTTGATCTTCCTCCTCTGCTGGATGCCGAGCGTCGGGAAGTTGATCGATATGGCGTCGACGAAGTCGGAGGTGGCCCGGAGCGGTGTGATCTCGTCGATATCAGGGTCGAGTTCAAGCGGGTTGAAGTAGTACTGCCCGCCCTCGCGGATCTTGTAGGACCGAATATCTCCGCTGCTCGCGGCCATGTCCCCGTGAAAGTCGATCAAGACGACCGGCATCGCCTTTGTGGCAAGTTCGGAGGCGACGCACCGGATCGTCTCGGTCTTGCCGGCCCCCGAGCCGCCGAGGATGATCATGTGGCCGTTGTTGAGCAGTCCCGGCGACCAGTTGACCCGCCGCCCGTCCTGTGCGTGGCCGAGGAAGACGTCGAGGCCGCCGGAGCGCAAGGATTCCGGCGCCGGGGCCGGCGTCGGGGCAGGTGCGGCAACCCGGCGGCGGGGTGCGGGCGGCGGCACGGGTGGAAGCACCACCTCCTCCACCGCCTCTTCTTCCTCGTCGTCGGTGAAGATTGCATCGTCCCACTCGTCCTCCGCCCCCTCCTCGACCGGAGGCACGGGCGTCGCAGCCGGGACCTCTTCAGAGACGGGGTGAACCTCTTCTTCGGGAAGAAGCGGCTCCGCCGCCGGGGCCGGGCGCTCGGTGACGATCTTCGCGGCAACGTCGGCCATCAGCGCCCGCCCGAGGTCGCGGAGGCGTGCATCATAGAGGGTCCGGTCCTTGATGATGAACCGGGAGAGATCGACCCCGTCGTCCTCGCGCACCACTTCAAGGACGTAGATTGCATCGGCGAGCCCGGAGAGCACCCGTGCCAGCTCGCGGCGGTGGGCCGGCGCCGCCCGGATACGGTCGTAGTCTTCGCCGCAGGAGAGGTAGCGTAGAACGGTGAACGTCGAGTGGAACGACTCAAGGAGCATGTCGTAGTATTCCCGGACCTCGGGGTCGATCGTCTCGAGCACTCCCTTGAGGATGTACGCGAACTCCGGCGGGAAGGTGTAGACAACGCCTTCAGCCCTGGGCTCGTCGAGGTCGTAGGCGTAGGCGAGGACGGCGCACCCGGCGGCCTTGAGCCGGGCGGCGAACCGCTCGCACTCCTCGTAGAGGCCGGGACAATTGTTGAGGAGAAAACCGACGAACGTTTCTTCGGTGCGGGGGAGCGTGGATGGGAAGGTCTTGTTGAGATACGACCCCTTCACGGTCCCCGCGAGGAGAGCCGGAACGACCCCGTGGATCTCGCAGGCAAGATCCCGGATATTCAGCGCTCGAATCCGGGCCTCCATCAACGGCCGGGCGATCGCTTCCCCCGCAGGGGTCGCCTTGATCACCGTCGTGCCGTGCCAGGAGACGGACTCGATGAGGCCGACATGCGCGAGCGCAAAGAGCGGCCCCGACGTATAGGCGTAACAACTCTGCTCGACCACGCCCTCCCCCTCTCCCCGGGACGACGAACTGTTCAGGGCGATGTGAATGTAAAGGAGCGTCTCTACGATGTCGCGAACCTCCAGCGTCCGGAAGTCTCGCAGGTATTGGACGACGGCGGGAGGGAACGACTCAACCAGAGCCGGGATCTCGGTATCCACGTAGCCCATCGCTTTCAGTGCTTTGGTAAGGTCTGTTGACACGGGTTCACCAGAGGATGCGTTCTCGTGGCGCCGGAGTGCCCCGGGCCCCCAGTTGAGAGCAGATCGGGGTCGATGCTGTCATGGTGCGCTCTACGGTACCGCTTCACACGATGCGGGTCTCGGGGCAGCCGCTTCTGTGAAGCAGGCGGTTGAAATAGTTTTGCTCTGTAGCCTATTAAATATAGGCTATTTACAAAATCAGCCACATCTCGGCGGAATACTCGCGTACCGGAGGAGACGGCAGGGAGTCCCTCCTCCAGCCCTGCGCGAGAGAAGACCGATTCCGTGCCCGCGATCCCGGGTGTCTTATCTCCCGCAAAATCACGTATCTCCACGCGAATCGATGGAAAATCCTTTTGAATCTCCCT
Organism: Methanoculleus sp.; assembly: GCF_035363275.1. Lineage (NCBI taxonomy): Archaea > Methanobacteriati > Methanobacteriota > Methanomicrobia > Methanomicrobiales > Methanomicrobiaceae > Methanoculleus > Methanoculleus sp. The sequence continues at coordinate 3,229 of NZ_DAOSET010000003.1, forward strand.
ACCGTACGCATACTGACATTTTTATATTATTAAAATTATATATATTGGTAGTCGAGGAAGGTGCCCCGTGACTACCCTTACCGAAGAACAGCGAGTGACTATCCTGATGGCTCTCCTTGCCGTATCAGTCTTCCTGACCTACTACTTCCACGCAGTCCTGATGCTCGGAACGGTCTTTTCGCACTTCTTCTACATCCCAATCATCCTGACCGCGCTCTGGTGGGAGAAGCGGAGCATACTGGTCGCCGTCTTCCTTGGTGGACTCGTCGTCGTCAGCAGCCTCCTCTACAGGCCGGACCTCCTGACCCTGAACGATTACGGACGCGCCCTGATGTTCGTCGTCATCGCCTTCGTTGTCGCCTCCCTCTCAGAGCAGCTCAAAGGGCGGGAGCGGGAGGTGAAGAAACAGAGAGACCTCATGCAACGCTACCTGGACGTGGCGGGCATCCTCTTCGTCGTCATCAACGCCGACCATACCATCCGGCTCATCAACCGTCACGGTTGCGAGTTGCTCGGCTACCGGGAGGCGGAACTGCTCGGAAAGGACTGGTTTACAACCGTCGTCCCTGAAGCATCCCGGGAGGCTCGGCAACAGGTCTTCGATACCGCGATCGCCGGCGGAACATCTTTTTCCGGCCAGCGGGAGAACCCGGTCGTCACGCGGAGCGGGGAGGAACTTGTCCTTGCGTGGCAGGACACGGTGCTTGCCGGAGACGACGGCAGGTCGACCGGGATCATCGGCTCGGGGGCCGATATCACCGATAGAATCAAGGTGGAGGAGGCGCTGCGGTCGGCCCACGACGAGGCAAACCTCTACCTTGACATCATGACCCACGACATCAACAACGCGAACGCCGTCGCTCTCGGCTATACCGACCTGCTCGTCGAGGGGCTGGAGGGGAGAGAGCAACAGATGATCCGGAAACTCAGGGGCGGCATCAGCCGGAGCATCGAGATCATCCAGAACGTCACAACGATCCGGCGGCTGCACTCTCACGAGACGGCAACGAGACCCGTCGATCTCGACGCTGTCATCAGGAGGGAGATTGCCCACCATCCCGATACCGAGATCGTCTACGAGGGAAAGCCCGCCTGGGTCATGGCCGACGACCTCCTCCCGGAGGTCTTTGCAAACTTGATCGGCAACAGCATCAAATTCGGGGGGTCCGGGGTCGAGGTCGTTGTCCGGGTCGAAGAGAGCGATGGGGCGGTCGAGGTCTCGGTCGAGGATACCGGGCCGGGGGTGCCCGACGAGGTCAAACCCCTCCTCTTCTCCCGGTTCGTGCGCGGCACGAGCGCCAGAAGCGGGAAAGGGCTCGGCCTCTACATCACGAAGATGCTTGTTACGCGCTACGGCGGCCGGATCCGGGTCGACAACCGGGTGCCGGGTCACCCGGAATGCGGCGCGGCGTTCCGGTTCACCCTCCTCCGGTGTGGCCGACCGTGGGAGCCGTCCCTGGCCGCTGCATCGGCAGCGGCCGGCCGGGCGATCACCGCCAGATCCTGACCGGGTCGATGGCGGCGTCGACGATCAGGGAGAAGTCGAAGGTATCGAGCCAGCCCGCCTTTGCAAACATCTGCATGAAGCAGACGCCCACGACCTTCGCTTCCGGGTGGGTGCCGACGACCGCACGCACCGATTCTTTCGTGACCGGGACACCCGGCATCGCAAGCCCGCCCATCAGGACGATCACCTTCGGGTCGAAGCGCCCGGCGGCTTCCGAGACCTGCATCCCGACGTTTCCGACAGGCCGGAGGACCTTTGCTGCTGTCTCATCCACGTACGGCACGTAGACCTGCTCGATCGGGAGATCCCGGACGGCGAACCCCAGGAGTTCGATGAACGGGGTGCAGGTGCCGGGGCAGCCGTAGTAGACGACCTGGTCGCCCTCGTTGAGCCCTGCCTCCTTGAGATACGCTTTGAACGGCCGGAGCATGCCGGGGACGCCGGAGAGTCGCTCTTTTAATTCCATGAAGGTCTGGTTGTCGCCGGGGGTATATACCGGTTCTGGATGGGGCGGAATCAGAATCCCGCTTCAACCGTCCAGTCCAGCCACTGGGCCGACCGGAGTTCCTTCGCCGTCGCTTCATCGACCCCGTAGACATTCCGGTAGAAGTCCAGCACCCATTCGTGCACCCGGATATCCGCGAACCGATCCGGGTAGGCGGCCTTCGCGATCACTATCGCCTCGATCGGGTACTCGAGCCGCTTCGCCCAGTTGTAGGGTGTCCAGGGGAGGGCGTAGACCCGTTGGTTCTTCACGGCGGAGAGTTCCTGCAGATTTTGGTAGTAGGGAGCGGTATAGAGTTCGCTTGCCGGATGGTAGCCCTGGGCGGTCGGGAGGACGATCACGTCGGGGTCGAGCGCGAGGATCTGTTCGATCGATACGACGACAAACGCCCCGGTCCCTTCGTAGGCGTTCTTTGCGTTCGCGATATCCTCGATGAAGTACGATTCGATCGTATCCCTGCCCCAGGCCATCCCGGCACCGCCGCCCTGCCGGGCGCGCGGCGAGAGGCCGAGCTGCATCACGCGGGGTTTTTCATGCTCTGAAACGTTCGCCGTCCGCTTCCGGATCTCCTCCATCTGATCATCCAGGTAGGTCGCAAGCGCATCGGCATCCGCCTCACGCGAGAAGACCTCACCGACGAGCCGGATCTCCTCGCCGATACAGTCAACGTTCGGGCTCTCCTGGAAGGGGGGGCCGACGAGGATGACAAGAGGGATACCGAGGGACCCAATCGTTGCAACCGTCTTCTCAAGGCTCTCGTCCGACCCTGCCCTGAACGACGAGGCACCTTCGCGGAGGATGACGATGTCGGGGTCGAGCGAAGCAAGCGTCTCATAATTGATCCCGGTGCCGCTCGCGACGACCTGTGGGAGACCGGCAAGTTCCGGGACCAGGTAGCCGACCGGGTTCATGCCGCCGGAGTAGTCGTCGATCGTCCCATCCGTCCTCTCGAAGGAGTAGTTGTAGGTCTTCTGGCAGCAATCGCCGCCGAGGCCGGCGATCCTGTCCTGCATGTCGAATCGGTAGAGAAGCCCCTCGACGAATCCGTCGTCGATGACGACGACGCGCTCGATGGTTGCCGGCAGTTCCACCGCCCTGCCGCGCATATCCGTCACGATCCGGCTCCCGTCCGGCTCCGCCGGTGCAGTATCCACAGACGTCCCCGTGCACCCGCAGAGGAAGGCAAGAGCAGCAAGGCAGACGGTGAGCAGGAAAGGCCCTGCAGGAATTTGGTTACGAGTCATGCTAAACGGTTGGAGCAAGTAGCACAAAGATGTATTCATTTTACACCAATGGCGTGAATAACAGACGTGCATGGCATCAATTGTTACCATTTATATAATTAGTAATACAGAGAGATGAGATACTGCACCGCCCGCACGGGAGGAGATCACATGACAGAGCCCAGAGACTTCAACAGCCTCCTTAAGAAGTTCGGTTACGACACAGCCGGGGGGTTCGACGAGGGGAGAAAGATCGCCGTACTTCTCGGGCTTGCCGCCGTTCTCCTCGCAACAGCCTCGGTCGCGGTCGTCCTCGGCGCCTACGACATCACCGTCGCGGACGTATACAAGACCATTCTCGTCCATCTCACGCTCGGCGACGTTGAGGGGCTCCCAAAACTGCACAACACCATTATCTGGGACATCCGCGTGCCCCGGATCATCCTCGCCGTCTCGGTCGGCGGGGCGCTCGCCATCGCAGGCGCCGTCTTCCAGGGGGTCTTCCGAAACCCCCTCGTCGAACCCTACATCCTCGGCGTCTCGTCCGGGGCCGCATTCGGCGCAGCACTCGGGATCGTCTTCCCGGCGATCTTTATCTCGATTCAGATGCCCGCGTTCGCCTTCGGCGCACTCGCCGTAACCCTCGCCTATCTCCTCGCCCGAAGCAGGGGCGAGACGCCCATCGTCACCCTCATCCTCGCCGGCGTCATCATCGGCTCGATCTTCTCCGCGTTCGTCTCGCTCCTCAAGTACCTGGCAGATGACACGGCGCTCCGCGAGATCGTCTTCTGGTTGATGGGCGGGTTCTACTACGCGACCTGGGACGATGTCATCCTCCTCGCCCCCGTGGTCTTCATCTGCTTCATCGTCCTCTGGGCGCTCTCGTGGAAACTCAACATCCTTTCGATGGGCGACGACGAGGCCCGGGGGCTCGGGGTCAACCCCGAGAAGTACAAGTTCGTCGTCATCGCGCTCGCGACCGCCGTCACGGCATTCGCCGTCTCGCTCGTCGGGATCATCGCATGGGTCGGGCTCATGATGCCCCACGCGGCGCGGATGCTCCTCGGACCGGACAACCGCTTCGTCATCCCGGCATCCCTGATGATGGGGGGGTGTTACCTGATCGTCTGCGACACCCTCGCACGGACACTGACGAGCGCCGAGATCCCGGTCGGAATCCTGACCTCCATCCTCGGGGCGCCGTATCTCTGCTACCTGCTCCGCAACAAGGGCAGGGTGATCTTCGGGTGACTGCCATGCTTCACGTCCAGGACATTCGTTTCGGGTACGGGGGCACCCCCGTGCTCTCGGGAGTCTCCTTCTCCGTCGGGAAAGGAGAACTCTGCGGTCTTTTCGGCCCCAACGGGTCGGGAAAAACAACGTTATTCAAGTGCTGCCTGCGGTTCCTCAACGCAGAACGGGGTAGCGTGCTGATGAACGGCGAAGACGTCGAGCAGTGCACCGTCGAGCACCTCGCACGGCTCGTCGCCTACGTGCCGCAGGAGCACAGGCCGCCGTTCCCCTACCTCGTGCGGGAGGTCGTCCTCATGGGCAGGACGCCGCATCTCGGCGGGTTCTTCGGGGTGAAGAGGCGCGACAAGGAGATCGCGATGGACGCGCTCGCTACCCTCGAGATCGGGGATCTCGCGGATCGGCCCTACAACCACCTCTCCGGAGGCCAGCGGCAGATGGTGCTCATGGCCCGTGCGATCGCGCAGGATACACCGGTCCTCTTCCTCGACGAACCCACGAGCGCGCTCGACTTTCAGAACCAGATGCGGATCTGGCAGATCATGCGCGATATCGCCGGGGAGGGAAAGACAATCCTCGCCTGCAGCCACGACCCAAATCATGTCGCGTGGTTCTGCGACCGGGTCGTGGTTGTGGGCTCGGGGTCCGTCGTGGCCGAGGGAAGGCCGGAGGACGTGATCTCGGAGGACGTGCTCGCGATGATCTACCAGGACGCGTGCACCGTCCGGATGCTCGACGGCGTCCGGATGGTGATGCCGCGCTGCGTGGCGGAGCGGCACGAGAAACAGGGGAGCGAACTTCCCCTCCGCGGCAGATCCTTTACCGGGGTGTTCGGTGAGGCGGACGCCGGAACATGAAACGGAGCATGACAATGACGTACACAAATATCGACTGGAACAGCGTCTGGAAAGTCCTCTACGAGAAGAATACAGAATGCCGGGGAACCGGGGAGTGCGCCTCGCTCTGGGCGTCACGGGAGAAGGCCCGTACGTTCCTCGCACAGTCGCGACAAAGCCCCGAAAGGATCGGCTACGTGCTTGACAGCCTCCCGCTTGAGGCCGGGTCGACGGTGCTGGACGTCGGCGCCGGGCCCGGAACGCTGGCCGTTCCCCTCTCGCGCCGTGTCGCCCGCGTGACCGCCGTCGAACCGGCGGCGGGGATGGCCGACGTGATGACGGAGTATGCCGGAGAAGAGGGCGTATCGAACCTTGATATCGTGCGAAAACGCTGGGAGGAGATCGACCCGGCGACCGATCTCGACGGCCCCTATGACCTCGTCATCGCGTCCTATTCCCTCGGAATGCCGGATATCCGGGCCGCGATCGAGAAGATGTGCGAAGCCTCCTCACGATGGGTGTACCTCTTCTGGTTTGCCGGGGCGACCGCCTGGGAGCAGGCGATGGTCGACCTCTGGCCGAAACTGCATGGAAAGGAGTTCCGGTTCGGCCCAAAAGCCGACGTCCTCTTCAACGTCCTCTACTCGATGGAGATCTACCCGCACGTGGAGACGATACGAAGGGAGCACGTCCGCAGGTTCCCGGATCTCGATGCCGCCGTCGACGAGTTCCGGGAGCAGTACCGGGCAACTTCCCCGGCACAGGAGAAAATTCTCCGGGAGTACCTCTCCGCGATCCTCTCGACGAACGGGGACGGCCTCATGCACTCGGGAATGATGACCCGGATGAAACTCTGGTGGGAGGTCGACGGGTGCCGGTGAGAGAAGGGTGCCGCAGGATCGGTGCCGCCCTCCTCCTGGCGGTCCTGCTGGTCCTCTCCGCGGGATGCACCGGAGCGGAGCAGTCCGGGGGAGGAACGGGGCCGGGACCAGATGACGCCGGGTACCGGACGGTCGTCGACTCCCGGTGCGTCGAAGTCCAGGTGCCCGCGAAGGTCGAGCGGGTCGTCACCGTCTCCGACGGTCTCGTCGAGAGCACGATGCTCGTCCTCGGCGAAGAGGAGAAGATCGTCGGGGTCGGGTCGTCCTGTCTCCAGAGGGTCTTCAACTATACCTACCCGACCGTGGGCGGGGAATCTTACGAGTACCGGGACGGCATGAACCCGGTAACCTACCTGAGTCCCGGGATCCGCGACCTCACGAGGGTAGGAGAGTCGGGCGCGGCCATCAACTACGAGACGCTTGCCGGGCTCGACCCGGACGTGGTGATCCTCCGGGTCGGCTCCTGCACGCTCCGGTCGATGGACGACGAAGGTGTGCAGAAGGCCATCCGGACGATCGAGGCCCTCGGGATCCCGGTCGTCGTCCTCAAAGCCCACCCGTGCTTCGACGAGCCGGACCTCTCGACGATCTCCGACGAGATCCGGATCATCGGCTCCGTCTTCGGGAAGGAAGAGAAGGCCGGCGGACTCGCAGACTACCTGGAGTCCACGACCCGGATGGTCGTCGAGAGGACGAAGGATATCCCGGATGCCGGGAGACCGACCGTCCTCATATTCGGGGCATCGCCGACCTCCCGGAAGGCTGGGGGGGCCGGCAACGTGAAGGGGACCAACACGGTTGAGTCCTACTTCATCGAGGAGATCGTCCACGCGAAGAACGCCTACCGGAATACAGGGAGCCCCACCATCTCGGCCGAACAACTCCTCGCCCTCGACCCCGACATCATCGTACTCGGCACGGCGAACGGCTACCACCCGCCCGTGGAACTCTACTCGGCGCCCTACTACCAGAACGTCGACGAACTCTCGGCCATCAAGAACCGCCGGGTCTCATCGTTCCCGTGGGAGCCCTGCAACTGTGCCAAACGCCTCGAGTACCCGATCGATGTGATGGTGATCGCGAAGGCAGCCTACCCGGAGCGGTTCGCCGACGTCGTTCTTGAGGAGTGGCTCCTTGAATTCTACGAGAACGTCTACAACGTGGATCGGGTGACGGCAGAGGGCCTCCGGTCGGCACAGTGGATGGACTGGTGCGTGGAGAGGTGCCCTACGTGCGGGTGACCATAACGGGTGGATGGAACAAAGACCGGATAACCCAGGTCTATCCTGGTACAGGATGTTAGGATGTTGAACGGTTGTAGAAGAGAATAAGGAAGTGAAAAACAGTATGAAGATCGCTATCTGCGGCAAGGGAGGCAGTGGAAAGAGCACCATTGCCGCGCTGCTTGCCCGCGAGTATGCACGGAGGAGCCGTGCGGTGCTGGTCGTCGACACCGACGAATCGAATCTCGGGCTGCACCGTCTCCTCGGGGTGGATGCGCCTTTGGACCTTATGGGCTACTTCGGGGGCAAACGGGCGATGACGGAGAAGATCATGGCGGCGATGCCCGCCCTATCGTCCCTGGACCTGGTGGGGGAGACGTGGACCATCGACGATCTCCCCCCCGGCCACGTTGCCCAGAGAGACGGGGTCCGGCTCGTCGCCATCGGGAAGATCCACGACGCCGACGAGGGGTGCGCCTGCCCGATGGGGATGCTCGCCCGCCAATTCCTCGAACATCTGGACACCGGCGGCGACGGTGTCGTCATCGCCGATACGGAGGCCGGGATCGAGCACTTCGGCCGGGGCGTCGACCAGGGGGCCGACGCGATCCTGATGATCGTGGACCCGTCGTTTGAGTCGCTCCGGCTCGCGGAAAAGGTCAGGGATATGGCGGCACGGATCGGCGTCCCGCTCTACTACATCCTAAACAGGATCGACCTCTTCTCGGCCGCTCGGCTGCGTAAGGGGTTGCCCGACTCCTCGCGAATCGTTTGCGAGATCCCGCAGGACCCTGCAATCCTTGCCGCGGGTCTCGACGGCCGGGCGCTGGATATGCGCCACCCCGAGATCGCCGCGCTCGCGGACGTGCTGGACGGCATACTGGGGGTGAGGTCGTGATCCTCCGGCCCAGTCAGCGGGAACAGGTGCTCCCGCTGCCGGTTGCGCTCATCTCGACCGTCTCGGAAGGCGGCGTGAGAAACGTCGCTCCCTGGTCGAACCTGACCCCGATCCTCCGGCCCCTGGACGAGATCGTGCTGGCTTCCTGGATCAAGCGGGACACCCTCGACAACATCCGCGCCACGGGAGAGTTCGTCGTGAGCATACCCACGGCATCGATGGTCGATGAGGTCATGATCTGTGCGCGGAACTATCCGCCGGACGTAGATGAGTTCGAGGAGGCCGGCCTTGCGCCCCGGCCGTCGGTGAAGGTCCGCCCGCCCGGCGTCAAGGGGTGCCTGGCCTGGATGGAGTGCGTGCTCAAAGAGGAGATCGCCAGGAAGAACTTCTCGCTCGTCATCGGGGAAGTGATCCACCTCGAAGCCGACGACCGCTACTTCAACGATTCCGGCGAGATGGACTTCGAACGGGCACAGCCCCTCTCGGTCATGCTCGGGCGGGAGGGGATGTGGTTCACCCGGCCCATCCGGTCGGGACGGTTCGTCCATTATGTGGAGATGACAGCCGGCCGGACTCCGGTGCACCCGGATCAGAATACCCCGCACTCGGAGAGATGATAGAGCCTGCGGACCTGTTCGGCGGTCTCGTTCGAGACCACCTCCCGGATGCGGACGAGGATGGTCTCGACATCCTCTTCGGGCATGCACCCGAGGTCTTCCCGCCCTGAGAGGATCTGGTCGGCGAGGTAGCCCCAGTCCTCGTCCGAGAGGCGGCCGACCCGTTCTGCAAAGTCTTCCTCGTCCGCAGAGATGTGATTTGAGACCGGCGGGAGGATCGAGTGGAACTCGTGCCCCGACTCCGGGCAGAGGATGCCCTCGTATTCAGGCGCCAGTTTCCGCAGAATAGCAAAGTCTTTCTCGTCAAGTTCACGTGCCATGGTTTCGTCTGCTCCAGGGGCTCTGATACTCCATCCGGCCTAAAAATCTTCGCTCGCTACGGGACTACGACTCCGAGAGGAGTGTTCCCGCCCGCGCGATGTTCTCCGTCCTGGGTTCCTCAAAGAAGAGCGTAACCTTCTCCGGGTCGACGCCGAGCGTCCGCGTTATCGCGGCGGTGATCTCGTCTGCGAGTATCCGTTTCTGCTCAAGCGTTCGCCCCTCAGCCATACGGATGGTCACAACCGGCATGGTTTCTCAGAAAAGTGTGAGACGGAGCAGTATTTATCACTGCGGGAAGGTGCCGGGCAGGCAACCAGGGGCGGGGTCCCGTCGTCCGGCATGCCTCCGGCGATCGTGAGTTCTATGATCTCCCGGACCATCTGCCCGAAGGTCTCCCGCTGCCGGTTCGCACCCGTGATCACGGCAGCCGCACCATGGATCTCCCGATCGAGTACCTCGCCGAGTGCCTGCCGGGGGTCGTTCCCGGCCGGGACGCACTGGAGGAGGAGCGTCTCGGACCCGGGCCGGCCGTCCCGCGCTCCCGCCGCGAGCACATGCAGGTCCGCGATATCGTCGGCGATCTGCATCGCCCTCCCGACAGAGAGACCGTACTTCGCGAACTCGGCAACGACCGGCCCCTCCGCTCCCGCCGCCATGGCCCCCCAGGCAGCGGCGAGCGAGAAGAGGCACCCGGTCTTCTGGCTGATGATCGCATCGTAAAGGTCAGTCGCCGGGATCGCCGGGAGGTGCGGCCACCCGAAGATCTCCCGGGCCACGCCCCGGGCCATCTTCTGCTGGACCGATGCGAGCATCGCCACGTATCCGGCACCGTAGGGGGCGACGAGCGCGTACGGGAGGGCCAGGATACCGACGGCGTCGAGGACCGCACGACCCTCCCCCCGGGTGAGGTGGAGGGAGGGAACGCCCCGTCTGACGATGTCACCGTCCAGCATATCATCGAGGATGAGGCTTGCGGCGTGGGCGAGTTCGACGGCACAGGCGAGGTCGAGCGCCTGGTGGTTGGGTGCCGTCGCCCAGGTGAGATCGGCGTGGATGCGGAGGAGGAGCCCGGCGCGCATCCGCTTCCCCTTGATGAGGAGCGGGAGGACGCCCGGATCGACCTCGCCCGTGCCGTTCGCCACCTCCTCGATCCGCCGGTTGACGGCAGGCCTGATCCCCTCAAGGAACTCGCGAAACGGTATCATGGCTCATCACTCCCGGGACCCATCTGCTCCCCGTTAAGATGCCCCGGCGGTAAAAAAGGTGTGGTCGATCTCACGTCACGGGTAGCTTCATTGGCGAGAAGACCCCTGACCCTTCCGGTGACGTCATGCCGGTGAAGTTGAGGGGGGTGAATGAGCATCGAGAGAGCGATAGGACGCCTTGAGGTCGGCGATCCGTTCGGGGACTGGCTCGCAGGCGTCCTCGGCGACCGGATGCAGGAGTGGTGCGGCGGCGTCCGGGTCTACCGGATAGAGCCCGCATCGCATATTGTCTGCCGGTACGAGTTCGCCGGCACCGCATTCAGCGTGGTCGGCAAGTTCTTCGGCGCGCCGACGGGTGCGAAGACACGCTACGACGCGGACGCGGCGATGAAGCACGAGTTCGACCGGCTCCGGCGCGCAGCCGGATGGATCTGTGTCCCTCGCGCGCTCGCAACAAACAGCCGGTTTCACTCGGTCCTCGTCACCGAGCACGTCCCGGGTCTGCCGATACGGGATCTCCACGCGGCGGGGGTCTCCCTCTATGAACCCCTGACCGGCGTCGCGCATCTGCTCCGGCGGCTCCACGACAGTACGCGGACCTCCTGCAACCGGGCGCGCGATTTCGCCTACTTCCACGCGGTGCTCGACCAGACCGGCCTCGCGGAACCTCTGCGGGAGCGGTTCAACCGCCTGCTCGGGACGTGGTGGCGCAGCCCGCGGATCGGCCCCGACGCCGGCTGCATGGTCCACGGCGACGCCACGCCCGGCAATTACCTCTTCGACGGCAGTGTCTGTGCGATCGACTTCGAGGGGTCCCGGGACCACGCGCACCCGGTCCGCGACCTCGGGATTCTCGCCGCGGAACTCAGGGCATCGGGTGGGAGCACTACGACTGCCGAAGACTACATCGGCCACCTGCTCTGGCATTACAGCCGCGATGAGGAGGAGTTCCGGCACCATACCGCCGTCCTCCCCTTCTTCATGGCGCTCGGCTACCTCAGGATAGCCCGGCTGCCCTGGCGGACGGGAGAGCGTGACTGGCTTCTAGCGGAGGCGGAGGCGTGCCTTGCCGCAAGCCCCGGGTAGCGGGGGTTCTCTTCGACTGCTATGGGACGCTCATCGATGTCCTGACCGATGAGCGCGATATCACGACCTACCGGTGCCTCTCCCGGTGGCTCCTCTACCAGGGTGTCTGGATAGCCCCCGAACGCCTGCGGGCATGCTACGCCGGCCGGGTGCGGGAGGCGGCCGAGCAGACCGGAAAACGCTATCCCGAGGTGCGGGTCGAGGAGGTCTTCGCCGGCATCTGCGCTGATTACAGCGTATGGAAGGTCGATACCGAGCGGCTCGGCGTCGAGACCGCCCGGGCGTTCCGGGCCGCGTCGCTCCGGCGGCTCGACGTCATCGAGAAGAGCCGGAGGCTGCTCGACTACTTTGACACGGAGAAGAAGGGGGTCGTCTCGAACGGGCAGCGGGTCTTCTCGGAGCCGGAGATGCGGGTGCTTAACCTCTACGACCGTTTCGATCTCGTCGTTTTCTCCTCCGACACCAGGCATCAGAAGCCGGACCCGCGGATATATACGGCGACTCTCGGACGGATGGGGCTTGCCGCCCCGGATGTCCTCTTCATCGGGGACAACCCCGAGAACGATATTACAGCACCCCGGAGGCTCGGGATGCAGGCGCTGCACGTGGAGGAGGCATGGAGACGCTACGGGACATAAGGCGGCAACGCGGCGGGCAGGAAGGAGTTGAAAGACCGGCAGGCAACTCAAGAGCATCCCTGCCCGGGGATCCGCATGCCGCTCTTACGGTAACTGCGCCCTGATGTGCTGCACCGTCTCGGGGTACTGCCTCCGAAGCCGGTTGGTTTCGAGGTTCTCCCTCACGATCCACCTGATATCCTGGTCGTCGAGGGTCGCGAGCTGCCGCAGGTACTCAAAGCCGATCCCGGGAAGGGCGATGATGACCAGGCTGAGCGTGGAGCCGAGCGACTTTCGAAGCGCGCGGAACGATTCCGACTGCCGCTCCTTTGCCATATAGACACGGATCAGGGTCTTGCGGTGGAACCGGAGTGCTGCCTCCGCGAGCTCCGGCTCAACGAGCAGATCCGGTTCGGCAACGCCTGTGACCGCGGCCCGCATGGCGAGCCAGGACCCTCCTTCCACCCAGCCCTCCAGCTCAGGGACCGTCATGTCTCGCTGCCTGGAGAGGAGATCCTGGATCGCCAGTGCCACCGCCTCCCTGACCTGCCACCGTGGATCGACCGACGTCTCCGCGAGATGCGTGAGCGCCGCCCCGGCACATGCCGGCGATACAGACCCAATCGCCCCGATGCCCCGAACACCGCAGAACGAGAGGAACTCATGCGGGTCACCTGTCGGTGCGTCCTCAGGGGAGATACAGGCAAGCTCGACACAGAGGGTCCACAGGACCTGGCGATCGTCGGCATCGGCAATTGCAAACTCCCTCACGGTCTCGCTGAACGCCCCTGCGAGCTCCAGGTTTTCCCGGGGCCCCGGCAGGTTGCTTCCCGCGACCAGGTAGGTGAGGAGATCCTCGGCGTTCCCGCTCGCGAGGAAGCTCACGAGCAGCCTGGCGACCTCCCTGATATAGGTCTCTTTGCGGGTCATTGTCCGCAGAGATCAACGACCCGCAGACAGTAAAAATGATCCCTACCGGGCGGTCAGGGTTGCGACGAAGGCGTCGAGTGCCGCGTGAACGTTCTCGCCGTTCCGCGCGGAGATGAAATGCACCGCTTCCCCGGGGAGAACCCGGCGGATAGCCTCGGGGACCGCGCCCGGAGAGTCACACTTGTTTGCCATGAATGCGAGCGGCACATTGAGGGACTTCAGGCTGTCGTAGAGGTGCTGTGTCGTCGCGTCCACCCCTGTGGTTGCATCAACGACGATGATCGCGCCGTCCATTCCCCGCGAGAGGACCTGCCGGACGAACTCGAACCGATCCTGCCCCGGCGTCCCGAAGAGGTAGACCGCGCGGTCTCTCACCTGCAATCTGCCGAAATCGAATGCAACAGTCGTGGAACCTTCGTTCGAGGTTGCTTCGATGTGGCGGCTCCGGGGATCGAGTGCCTGTATGAAACTGGACTTGCCTGCGTTGAAAGAACCGAATACGACAATCTTGAGCCTGCCTTCTGCCATCAGCCCTGTATTGGCATCGGAACGTTTTATGGTTTCGCTATAGCGGCGCCGTGGCGAGGATAGAACCGTTCCCGGGCCAGGGAGAGGATATTCCTTTCCACCCGGGGTCCAGAAGAGGAAGGAATTGACACCGGGAGAGGACGGAACCTCCGGTCCCCAACTCCGGGGCTCATGCTCCGGTTCTGCGAACCGTCCCACGTCCCGGCAATCGCGCTCCGGAACGTCGCACCCTGCGGCCAGTCGCCGTTCGCCCCGGGGGTGCAAACGGCCTTCGCTGCTGAAAAGAGATATACCGCCAACTCCAAGGTACCGGTATGGGTTCGGAGGAGACGGATGCCGTCGCGCAGGAGATCATGACCGCCCTGGACACCCTCTTCCTTGCGGAGAAGCAGGCAAGACTCCAGGTCTCCGCTCTTGAGGGGCGGCAGTACCCCCTGGCCGCGACGTTTGAGATGGTCCAGGAGATGAAGACCGGCGGCGCCATCGAGGAGCTCCTCGCCGGGTTTGGTTTCGAATACTACACCATCGACGACGATGCCGAGCTCTGGATCTCGGACGAACACGGGTTGATGGTCTTCCTCTCCTTCAACGCCCCGGACGGGCGGTATTACAACTACAGGGTCGTCGCGTTCGACGTTGTCGGCGAGGACGAGGAAGAGACCGCGTGAACCGAACGGGCGACGTGCACCCTTCACCTGCCGTCCAGAGAGAGGGGCGCGCCAAGCACTATATACCGTAAACGAGATCTGATCTGCACTATAAGAGTTGGTGGCATGAAGATGGAACGTTCTGTAAAACGCCTCATGGAAGACAGGGAGAGACGGGGTGAGGAGAATCTCGGCAAATATATCGAGCAGCTTCTGCATGAGAACATCTCCTACCGGTTACGGGCGGCCGAGGCGCTGGGGGGATGCGCCGATGCCCGGGCGGTCGAGCCGCTGATCGCCACCTTGCACGACAGCGAGAACGAGGTTCGCTGGGTCGCGGCGCAGGCGCTCGGGAAACTTCGCGATGCGCGGGCGGTCGAACCGCTCCTGCCCCTCCTCATCGACCCCGACCGCTGGGCGCGGCGCGGCGCTGCCTGGTCGCTCGGTGAGATAGGCGACCTCCGTGCGGTCGAACCGCTCCTGCCCCTTCTTACCGACAGGAAGAAGGACGTCAGGGTTGCCGCCGCCGATGCACTCGGCAAACTGCGCGACCAGCGGGCTGTCCCCGTCCTCTCCGCCGCGCTCGAGGGCGAGGAGGAGCCGGAGGTCAGGACGGCTCTCCGTCGCGCCCTCCGCGAGATCACCGGCGAGGCGAGTCTTTGACCGGATGGAACGAAGGGCAAACGAGGCTCTTTCGGTACTACCCGGAGGACTTCGGTGCGCTCCCCGTGCAGGTCGCCCACATGGATCTCGTCTTCGACGTCTACGACGGCCACACCCGGGTCGTCTCCGCCCTCACCGCCCGGACCCGTGAGACGCCGCTCGCATCCCTCGCCCTGAACGCCCGGGACCTGGATATCCTCCATGTCGCGTGTGACGGCTACACCGTTGCCTACACCTACGATCGGGACGCCGCGCTCCTCACCGTCACCTTCGACCCCCCCGTCCCACCCCGGACCCGATTCACCCTCGATACCGAGACGATCTGCCGGCCGAGCAGCCATGTCCTCGAGGGCCTCTACTATGACGGGTCCTGCCCCGCCGGGCAGCCCGTCCAGATCACCCAGTGCCAGCAGTGGGGGTTCCAGCGGCTGGTCCCCTGCCTCGACGACATGACCGCCAAGTGCACCTACACGACGACGATCGTCGCCGATGACGGGTATACGCATACCATATCCAACGGCGACCCGGCAGGACCGCGGCTCCCCTGCGGCCCCGGCCGATCCGTCCAGAGGTACGAGAACACCACGACACCGATGGCTCCCTACCTCTTCTTCCTCGGGGTGGGATGTTACGACACCTACCGACGGGAGTTCGAGTATCCCGACGGGCGGACGTTCTCCCTCGAACTCCTCACAAAACCTGGTTCCGATCCCGGTGCGGCAGAGCATGCGCTCGATATCCTCGCAGATGGGGTGATGTGGGTCCACCTCTTCACCGGCCCCGCCCGGTACCGCGACCGGGAAGTCAGGGAGGAGATCTGGCGGCTCACACGGGCGCGGGACGCGGCAAAGCGCTCCGGGGAGACCGGTGCCCTTGAAGCGGTGAGGAAAGAACTTGCCGGGCTCGTTGTGACCATCACCATGGGGTACGCCTACACCGGAGCGGTCTACCGGGAGATCGCCATGCAGAACTCCGACTTCGGCGGGATGGAGAACGTCGGGAACACGACGATCGCCGCAAACCGGCTTATACCCGGCACGGACGTGACCGACCCGGCCTTCGAGTACATGGTCAGGGTGAAGGTCCATGAGTATTACCACAACGAGAACGGCTCTGAGGTGACGGGGAGGAGCCCGTTCGAGATCTGGCTCAACGAAGCCGTGACGGTCCACATCGAGAACCAGCACCACGCCTTCTTCTTCGGCGAAGCCTACTCCCGCCTCCAGACCGTGCTCGACCTCCTCGAGCCCGGGGCCGGGACGCTCGTCCTCGACCGGGGCGCGGGCTCGATGCCGATCGAACCGGACGGCTTCAACGATCCAAACGACCTCATCACCGGCGTCACCTACGTCAAGGCCCCCGAGTTCGTCAGGATGATCGAGACGCTGATGGGAAAGGAGAGGTTTGCAGAAGGGCTCGCCCTCTACCACGACCGGTTCCGGCACGGGAACGCCTCGCGCGACGACTGGATACACTGCATGGAAGAGGTCGCAGGAATGGGCTTTTCGGGAATGGCGGCGGTCTGGCTGAAGGAGACGGAATACCCGGTCCTCACCGTGACCCCCGCCTACGACCCGGCGGCCCGGAGGTTCACCCTCGCCTGGCGCCAGAGCCGAACGCCTGGCGGCCGGACCTGGGAGTTCCCGTTCCGGTTCGCGCTCGTGGATGCCGAAGGCCGGGACCTCGCGGACCGGACCATCCGGGTTGCGGCCGAGGACGGGAAGATCAGCCTCGACGACGTCGACCTCCCGGCGTTCCTCTCGCTCAATCGCGGTTACTCCTTCTACGGGAAGGTGGCATACCGGCCGCCGGAGGACGAACTCTACCTACAGGTGCGCAAAGACACCGATATCGTCGGTCGGTTCACCGCGTTTCGTGCGCTCGCTGACCGGGAGATGGTACGGCTCCTCGAGGACCCGGGCGCGGCCATCCCGGCACGCTTCGTCGACCTCTGCATCGCGCTCCTCGCCGACGACCGTCTCATGGAGGAGGCGGGCGGACAGTTCCTGACCGTCTTCCCGTCGGTCGAAGACGAGCGGTTCAGCCATCACTACCGGGCGCTCCACGACGCCAGAAAGAAGATCTTTTCTGCCGTCGCCGCCCGTGGCCGCGATACCCTCCTTGCAGTCTCCCGGCAGGCGGCGACGGGCGCCCCGGGGGGGTCGGGTTGCCTGGAAGAAGAGGCCGGAGCG
Organism: Methanoculleus sp.; assembly: GCF_035363275.1. Lineage (NCBI taxonomy): Archaea > Methanobacteriati > Methanobacteriota > Methanomicrobia > Methanomicrobiales > Methanomicrobiaceae > Methanoculleus > Methanoculleus sp. The sequence continues at coordinate 20,359 of NZ_DAOSET010000003.1, forward strand.
ATCCGGCGGCGGCAGAGGAAGAACGCCAGCCTCGCGTTTCTCGCGACCCTCGATACCCCCGAGGTCCACGAACTGCTCCTGTCCCGGTTCCGGGAGGCGACGGCCGCAACCGATCGCCTCGCCACGTTTCGGCTCCTCCTCGAGAGCAGTGCCCCGGAGCGGCTGGAGATCCTTGCGGCGTTCGCCGCCGGGTCGGCGAAAAGCCCTGTCGCGTGGGAATCTTTCCTTTCCACGGTCGCCGCGAGCGACTGCGACGACCTCGTCACGATCCTCCGCGGGATAGAGTCCTCGCCCGCCTTCTCGATCGAGCAGGCCGACCAGCAACGGGCGCTCTATGGGCGGTTCGCGCTGAACAGGAAGCGGTCGCTTGAGACCGATGAGGGGCGGGCATACCTCGGGGAGATCCTCCGGCGGCTTGCCCCGGTCAACGAGTACAGCACCGTCCGGGCGCTGGACGCGTTCGCGTTCATCGATGCGATGGAGCCCCGCCACCGGGTGCCGGCGGCAGGCGTGCTCGCGGACCTCCTCGCCTCCCTCGACCCGGACGCTTACCCGGCCGTCTATAACAACGCCCGCCGTTTCCTCCTCGGCGCCCCGGCGGCAGCCCGGGCCTACGAGGCGGAGCACGGGAAGATCCCGGCGCTCCGCGGTCTCAAAATCTGATTCACCCGTACTCGAGGATCAGCCCGACGCCCGTCTCACGGACGTTCGCGACCTTTGCGAGTGCAACCTTCGCCGCAAGGTCGGTGCAGTGGCAGGGGTGGAGGGCTGCCGGCTGCACCTCCGAGAAGTAGTCGACGACCCCCTGGATCCGCTCCGGCGGTGCGTCGAGGAGGTGGAACCCGCCGATGACGTCGGCGACCCGGTCTTCGCCGCAGACCTCGCGCGCCTGCTCGATTATCGAACAGACGCCCGAGTGGGAACACCCCGTCACGACAACAAGCCCATCGGGGGTCTTGCAGGCGAGCGCGGTGTCGTCAGCGATGGTGTCGTCCCGGATACCGTCGGGGGTGTAGATATAGCCGTGAGGAGGCGTCCGCTCGAACTCGAACCGCCGCTCGATCTCGCCAAGGAAAACCAGATTTTCGGTCAGCCAGAGGGGGGCCGCGGTAAGGAGAACCCTCCCGTGCCGGAAGAGTTCCTCGACCGAGAGGTGGGATCCGATCTCTCCCGCACCATCAAGGCTCCGGGTGAGGAAGGCTTCGGGGTGGGCGATGAATGTGGGCTCGACCCGTTCGTGGCCCTCGATGATCCCCTCGGTATGGAGCCGGAGCAGCGCGTCGAGACCCCAGGTGTGGTCGAGATGACCGTGGGAGAGGACGACCTCTTCGATCCGGAGGAGGTCGATCCCCATCTTCCGGGCGTTCTCCACGAGAATGCCCGAGTAGCCGGTATCAAAGAGGACGCGGGTTCCGCCGTCTTCGATGTAGATCGAGAGCCCGGGCTCCGCGAGGAAGTAGCGGTCGGTGAGGGTGGCGTTATCAACGAGGACTGTCAGTCTCATATGCAGCGCTCCCGGGGCCCCTCGAACGCTTTCCGGCCGTGAACGAATCCATGCAGATACTGGGAACGTTGCAGTTAAGAAGGTTTCCCGGGGGCGATCCACTGCGCCCGTTCTTTGAGCGCCCGGTTCATGAGCAGGAACCCGAGGTGGGTTGCCCGGAGGGTGTCGGTGAGGTCGACGACGGGCACCAGTAGACCGGTGAAGATCTCAGCCTGGACGAACCGGGAGCCGTCACCCTCGGGGATGATGGTAAACCGGTGTTCGCCGTCGAAGAGCCCTGCGATCAGGACCCGGCCGATCCACCGGAACTCGCGGTCTTTTGCGACCCGCAGCACCCTCGGCCGAAACCACATGCTCCGTCGCCCGGGGGGCCGGATCTCGACCAGAAGGCGGGTTCCCACCCAGAGCTTTCCCTCGATAGACCGGATGAACGGGTTCCATTCGGGGTAGGAGGTAAAGTCGGTCAGCACCCCCCAGATGATCTCGGGCGAGGCGTCGATGACAGTCTCGGCCCGGACTTCCCGGACCAGGACCCTGTGGGGTTCCGGCAAGGGTGCGGTCATACGCTCATCACGATCGCACCGGATGGACCGTAAGGGAGAAAAGGCTTTCTTTTCCGGGAATACCCGGCGTCGCCTCTTCGCGGCGGCCGGAGGAAAGAAGTCGTACCACGCGAAACCACTTCTTTGGAGTGATGCAGTATGGAAGCATCGGATGCAGTCTTCTCCCCCGGGGAACCGGAGGAACTGGAACCGCTCGGCCTCGCGGTGGGCGCGCGCCTCCCGATCGGCCGCCTGAAGGACCTGCAGGAAGATCACGGGTTAGAGGTCATCCTCTACTTCGATGAAGACCTTGCCCGGAACTCGACACTTACTGCGGACGTTACGGATTTCCGGATCGTCCCCGTGCATGCCCGGCCGTTCATGCCGCTCGTGGTCTTCCTGCAGGTGATGGCGGAGCGGGACCCCGAACTCACCCGCCGGATGCGGGAAGAGCCCCCGCTCGCCGAGGTCCTGGAGACCGGGACGATCGACCGCTACGTCGGGTGCGTCTGTTGCACAGCGCAGTACGTGAAGGCGCTCCTGCTCTAACCGCCGCCCTGGCGGCGGGTCGGCCTGCCGCGGGCGGTTGGGGCCCGGGTCCCGAGCTCGAATCCGGCGAGGACTCGCCGGCAGGTGCAATGAGCCCCCAGGTGGCAGACGGCGCCCCCCGTCACCTCGAACCGGAGCGGGAAGTCGAGCCCGGGGATCAGTTCCGGGAGGTCGCCGAACCCGAGCGTGATATGCGGTGAGTAGCGCTCATACGCGGAGATCTTCTGGAACCTGCGGAGGCAGTCGGCGGACGGTCCACTCACCTCTCCGAGAAAGTTCTCTGGCACGGCCGGGGGTGCCGAGTAGGGCGCTACCGCGTTCATCACGGTCTTGTGAAAGAGCTGGAGGATCTCCGGCCGGAGGATATGCAGGACGGAGACGGTCTCTCCCGTGCCTCCCCGGCGTTTCGCGATGGCATCGACGGTCATCGCCATGGGGGAGCACTGTCCGGCAATCCGGCCCACCTTCGTGACGATCTCCGGAACATCCTCACGCCGCACCGGGAGCATCGCAACAGAGATGTGCGGGAGGCAGTTCTCCCTGTCGAGGCGTATCCCTCCGTCCGGGTTGCCGGCAAGCAGTGTCCGGTTCGCGCTGATCGCCATATCCATGATCGGCCCGGGCGGCAGGAGGACGATATCGACGGCAACCGTATCGGGAAGTTCGTGCATGGGGCCGATCAGGTGGTGAGGAGAGAAAAGGGTTTTCCCCAATGGAGGATCACGGTTCCCGACCACAACGCTTCCAGCCCGTACCGGGCGCCGCTCACCACCTCACGCCGAAGACCGGCTCCTCCTCGACAATGTTGGTGATCCTCCGGACACTCGCCTCGACGGGAAAATTCTCTCCGCTGCAGAGCCCCATCTTGAGTTGTTCCAGGCCTGCAGCCACCGAATCATCCTTCGATTTGACGCCGTTCACCGTCACCCGGAACGTCAGCGTCACCAGCCACTGGATCGTCTCCATCTCTTCCCCTCCAGATGTTGGCGGTGTATACCGCCGGAGGGAGATAAAAGCAGCTCACGGTCGGGAGAACTCTTCGCCGGCCCCCCGGGCAACGTCATTCTCCCGTGCCGGTTCCCCTGCAAGCGGCAGATAGGACCGGGCAAGCGTGGTGAGGGAGGATCGGTGCATGAGAACGGAGAGACAGCGCGGGGGCATGGGCATACCGGGGTTATGATGACGCATAGGAGGTATAGAACGTGATTGGAAGCACACGTCGTTTTCGGTTACCCACCGGGTCGACCCGTCCTGCACTCTCCTCTCCGTATCCCGATCGTAATATACCATTATGATTATAAAAGTATTTTCGAGTACATAGACCTATCACGCAGAGTCCTGAGCCGGCAGGAGTCATGCACAACGGATATATATGAACATCAGCGATCCGGGAGCTCAAAGAACCATACCCGGAGATACTAGAGATGGTCCCGGAGTCCGCGACTGCCCCCGGGAGGGGCATGGAGAGGCGCACAATCGGCTGGGTACCGGGCGTGCTCATCGTACTTCTGGTGCTCATGCCGGCAACAGCAACCGCACAGGCCCCGACGGTAATCGTCTCCAACTACACCGTAACCCCCGCCGTCCTGATGCCCGGGGACGAAGGGACGATCACGGTGGTGCTCGCGAGCACTGCTTCCCCGGCCACGGGGTCCCCGCTCGAGATCCGGCTGGATGGCGGCACCGGAGGGACGAACACTTCGGCAGAGACCCCGGAGAACGCTTACATCGAGAATGTGCTCTTAAACGGCGAAGGAGTCAAGGTCCTGACCGGGAGTTTCCAGGAGATCGGTGAGATCGGCCCCGGCCAGTCCTTCCCGCTCACCTTCCAGATACGCGCCCCCGGAGAGGAGGGGCTCTACTTCCCGGAGGTCTGGGTCCGGGTGCGCGATGGAGCAGACGTGCGGTACCCGATACCGGTGAACGTCAACTCGGCATACGCCTTGATCAAGAAACCCGCGCTCCGGGTGGAGAGGACCGTCCCGGCATCCGTCGATCCGGGCGATCCCTTCAACGTCACGCTCACCATCTACAACGAGGGCCAGGCGAGCGCAAGCGACGTCTTCGTCAGCGTCAACGCGACCTCCGGCGGGATCACCCCGAAGAACTCGGAGAACTACTACATCGCCGAGCTCCGACCGGGAGGGGAGTCGGTGCTGAACCTGACCTTCGAGACCGACACCAACGCGCCGCTCGGACTTACACCGGTCCTCGTCACCGTCGACTACCGGAATGCCGACCGGACAGCCTTCCAGCAGGTGGCGACGGTCGGTATCCCCATTATCGGCCGCGCCGAGATGGGCATCGCCTCCATCAGGACCGAGCCCTCCCGGATCACCGCCGGGGACCAGGTGGACCTGACGGTTCGGATAGAGAACACCGGGACGGCGGACGCAGGGTCGGTCCGGGCAACCATCGAAGACCTCTCGCTCCCGGGTTCGAAAGAAGCGTTTCTCGGGACGATAGAACCCGGCAACGACGGTCCGGCCGTCTTCGCCCTGCAGGCCGACCGGGAGGGAGAGTTCCCCTACACCCTCACCATACAGTATACCGACGATTACGGGGCGCACACAACAGAGCAGGCCTTGAGCATGACCGTTGCCGAGTCGGACGCGCTCCCGTTCTTTGCCGCCGTGGCCGCCATCCTCATCGTCGCTGTCGTAGCCGCGGTCTTCTGGTACCGGAGACGAAAGGAGGAGTGACGTGCCTGTATTTGCCGGCCTCAGGGTCTCCGCATTTCTGGCATGGAAGGCCATCCAGCGCGGGAGCAAGGGGACGCTCGCCCTCACCATCATGATCATCGCCCTCATTTTTGTGAACTTAGTCTTCCTCCCCTCCATCATCTCCGGGGTCGTCGAGACCTTTAATACCCAGTCGATCGACTTCGACTTCGGAAACCTGGTCATTGAGCCACGGGAGGGCAGCCAGTACATCGATGACGCGACCGGTCTCCAGAAGAAGGTCCAACGGGTGCCGGGAATCACCGGCACGTCACCGAGGACGGCCGCCGGGGTGACCTACTTCTACAAGGGCAGAAACGCCGCAAGCACCCTCTACGGCATAACCCCGGAGGACGAGCGATCGGTGACGAAGATCGCCGACTACCTGACCGAAGGGGAGTTCCTCTCAAACGGTGATACCGATGCGATCATCATGGGTGCGACCCTCGCGGGGAGGGAGGGGGAGGAGGGGGGCGGCCTCCCCACACTCGAGGGGGTCATGGTCGGCGACCCGGTAGAGGTGGCCTATCCGAACGGCGCAACAAGGACCTACCGGGTGAAGGGGATCTACGAGACCCAGTCCTTCGGTGTCGATACGTCGGCTTTCATCACCAATCGCGAGATGAGCGGGGTACTCGGCCTCCAGGACCAGGCGTCCGTGATCCTGGTGAAGACCGAGGTGAACGGCAGGGAGGAGGAGTACCAGAGAGAATTGCTCTCCTACGGCATCCAGGAGGAGGTCCGGACATACCAGGAGAAGGCGGGAGGGTTCGTCGACCAGGCGATACAGAGTTTCAACATCATCAACGCGATCTCGACCATGGTCAGCCTCATCATCGCCGTCGTGGTGGTCTTCATCGTGATCTTCATCAACACCGTGAACCGGCGGAGGCAGATCGGGATCTTGAAGGCGATCGGGATTGACCAGCGTATCATCATCAACTCCTACGTCCTCCAGGTGCTCTTCATCACCGCCGTCGGGGCACTGGCCGGGATAGCGTTGAATGCCGGCGTGACGACCTACCTGACTGCCTACCCGCTCGTCTTCCCCGGCGGCCCGGTCTACCCGCTCGTGGAGGCGTCGGCGATCCTCCGGAGCATCGCCAGCCTCTTTGCGGTCTCGGTGGTGGCGGGCTACATCCCGGCGTGGCGGATCGCCCGCGAGGATATCCTCTCCGCAATCAGGGGGTGAACGAATGATCGTCGCAGAGAACCTCACCCGGGTCTACACAATGGGCAGGGTGGAGGTCCGGGCCCTCGAGGGCGTCTCCCTCTCCGTTGCCAGGGGAGAGTTCGTCGGGATCATGGGGGCGAGCGGCAGCGGGAAATCGACGCTCCTCCATATCCTCGGGCTCCTCGACCGCCCCGACTCCGGCAGGGTCACGATCGACGGGACCGACGTCCTCGCCCTCTCCGACCACCGGCGGACCCTCTTCCGGCTGAACCGGCTCGGCTACGTCTTCCAGGACTATGCGCTCATCGGGGAACTCACGGCACTCGAGAACGTCTACCTGACGTCGCTCGTTCGCGGAGATCCAAAGGAGGGTTATCTCAAAAAGAGCGCCGAGATCCTCTCCCGGGTCGGCCTCGGCGATCGGATGGACCACCGGCAGAGCGAACTCTCGGGCGGAGAGCAGCAGCGCGTGGCGATCGCCCGGGCGCTCGTGAACAGTCCGAGCATCCTGCTTGCCGACGAGCCCTGCGCGAACCTTGATAGCCAGACGTCAAAGAGCATCCTCGACCTTTTTGCACGGTTAAACGAGGATCTGGGCCAGACGATCCTGATGGTCTCGCACGAGGACTGGCACAAAGAGTACTTCTGCCGGGTCGTCACCCTGCGGGACGGTCTGATCGAGGATGTGACGGAGTGCAGGAAAGCGTGATGGGGATGTGCTCCTCACCCTCTGCAACCTACCGGTGATCAAGCACCGGCCCAAAGGGCTGGTCTCCTTTGCGGCCTCGCGCCGTGTGGGGGCGAACGGCGGCGGGGCCCCGGGACCGGTTGCGCCCGACCATGAGGACACACAGAAAATGAGCGGCAATACAATTTTATATCACACTCTATATACAACCCCGGCCGGTGAGAGGCATGCAGGAACAGAAGACGTTCAGGTGCAAGGATCTCGGCCTTGCGTGCGAGTTTGAGGAGAAGGCGGAGAACGAGAAGGAGCTGATGAAGCGGGTCGAGGGGCACGTCCAGACCGCCCACCAGATGAACCCGGAGCACCCGGAGACGCAGGAGAAGATCCGCAAGGCGATGAAGTGAGGGGAACGCCCCCGAACTTTTTTTTCTGACGGTCGTTCGCACGATAGCTGGAGGGCTCCCCCGGTATGGGGCCTCAACGAAGGGAGCAGCAGGTTCTTTTCTGATGAGGACTACCGGGACGGGCATGGCACACCATACAGGCTTTCGGCACACACCGGAAGACGAGGCAGCCCGCAGGCGCTGGCAGCACCCCGAGTTCACCCTGGAGGGGATCGGGCTTACCACGGGCGATACGTTCATCGATGTCGGGTGCGGGGACGGGTTCTTCGCGCTCCCGGCGGCGCGGCGGGTCGGGCCGCACGGCCGCGTCTGCGGGATCGACGTCGACGCAGAGGCTCTCGATCTCCTGCAGGAGAAGGCGTTCCGCGAGAGGCTCGACAACGTCGTCCTCCACCACGGGGCAGCGGAGGAGATCGTTCTCTGCGACCGATGCGCGGACGTGGTCTTCATCGGGATCGCCCTCCACGACTTTGCCGACCCGGTCAGGGTGCTTGTCAACGCGAAGGTGATGGCAGCCCCGGAAGGCAGGATCGTCGACGTGGACTGGAAGAAAGAACCTCTCCCCCTCGGCCCGCCGACCGCAAAGAAGTTCAGTACGGAGCATGCGGCGTCCCTGATGGCGGAGGCGGGGCTCCGGGTGACAGGGGTCGCGGAGGCGGGGCCGTACCACTACATCATCACGGCGTTGTCCTGATGACAAAAATAGAAGGGTTTCGGGGTCACTTCAGGTTCGCGAGACGGCCGTAATCGACGGCGTTCACGAATGCATCGAGATCCTGCTTGGAACCGTCCTCGACGCTGACGTAGACCATGAACCGCTCGTTCACGCCGATCCAGGTGCCGTAGGTGGCGGGTTTGGAGAAGAACTCCCAGGAGGGGTGGCCGCCGACCGTGCCCGACCTGTAGTAGCCCTCGGTCGTCTCGAACGAGACGAACGAGTCCCACGACTCCCAGTAGCCCACGTCGTAGTAGGCCGAGTCCTGGATCAGGACCGCCGCCACGGCGTCACCCTTTGTGTACTCACGGGACGCAAAGGTCCACTGGCCGTCCTCGACCACCAGGGAGGCCCCGGATGGTTCTTCCGCAGTCCAGCCGGCAGGCGCACCGGGCAGGAACGGGATCAGGGTCGCAAACGGAACCGCGGATACGCTCCCCGCTGCGGCACCGGAGACGGTGGTGCCGGCGGCGGGAGTGGTCGTGGCCACGGCGGTGCCGGTTACGGAGGTCCCGTAGGTGGTTGTCTGCGGTGTGGTGGTGTCCGACGGCGCCGATGTACAGCCTGCGGCAAGCAGGCAGATCCCGAGCATGACAAGAAGCGCCGGGAAGATCGTGTTTGAAGAGAGTGTTCTCATAATGATGCCCTCAGTGAGACCAGATTGATAGAATAATATTTATAAATTGTCATTTAGCGATACGGCGCGGTATGCTCGAACCGGGTGCGTTTTGAAGCGTTCACCAACCTCATTCGCGACGGCTGAACGGAAAACGGCTGAAACAAGATGGATCGGGGGGAACCATTATAAAGGGTTTAAGAAAAGTATTTACCATATCTGAGCAACCTTACCGCATGGTTCAGAGAAAGAGTATCTATGGTGCCCTGGTTGCAGGACTCCTCGCACTGTGCCTGCTCGGAGCCGGTTGCACGTCGCAGCCGGCGGAACAGCAAAACGTGACCGCGACCCCCACCCCGGAGGCGACCACGGCCGCTCCGGAGACGAACGCGACAGCCACCCCCGCCCCGGCGGAGGAGTACGTCTTCAACGAGACGAACTACAACGAGACGGTCACCCTCCCGGTCGGGAGCGAGATCACGATCCGCCTCGCCGAGAACCCGACGACCGGCTACGAGTGGAACGTCACCTCATATGAGGGGCTCCAGCTCGTGAACGAGACGCACGACGCGCCCCAGACCGAACTTGTGGGCGCCGGCGGGGTGCATGTCTGGGAGTACATCGCTGCCGAGGAAGGCGCCGGCGAGTTCTCTGCAGTCTACATGCGGCCCTGGGAGAACGTGACCGGGAACGAGACCGCATTCTCGATGGCGTTCACCATCGAGTGATCCTCGAGTGTGCCCCCCGCCAGGCTCGCGGGGTAGGCACCCATCTTCTTTTTTACGCATCCGGCACGCCCCATCAGGCTGTTGCAGGCCATTCCCGGATCCCGGCTCAGGCGGGCTGCTATTATATACACTCACGCATATTCCCCCGCCGAGGAAGGATCACCCGTGCGGCCTGCTCCTCTATGCTCCCTGCAATCTGCGATAACCGCTTGGCGTCCACACCATAGAGAGCCTGTGGCCCCAGGGTTCTGAAGAGCCGTCGGGAACCCTTCTCCTCGAACACAGGGGGTTTTCCGGGCCGGCACTCCGGAGGGGAGGGGACCGGGGAAGCTTCCAGGAGGCTCAAAGGATGAACGAACGCAACTTCTATGCTCCGGTGCTGGCGCTGATTGCCATCGCGCTCCTCACCGGTATCGTATCGGCCGCCGAGCACCAGGTTACCAACGCTTCGGTGGATCAGGTTTATTCGACGGTCGTCGACGACCGCATCCTCTGGTCCGACAATAGAACCGGAGATTATGATGTGTACCTCTACAACGCGACCACCGATAGTGAAGAAGCAGTCACCCCGCCGGAAGGGGATCAATTCGCCACGGCGCTCCCGGCCGGGATGGCGATGAACGGAGACCGGATCGTCTGGGAGGACAACCGGAGCGGGAACCGAGATATCTACCTTTACGAGATCTCTACCGGGCAGGAGACACGGATAACAAACGGGACCGGCCATGAGATCAGCCCCGCTATTGCCGGAGACTGGATTGTCTGGCAGGATAACCGGAACGGGAACTGGGATATTTACCTCTACAACATCGCCACGGGGGAGGAGACCCGGATCACCGAGAACGAGAGCGTGCAGATGACCCCCGCCGTCACCGAGAGCATGGTCGTCTGGAACGATGTCCGGAACGGAAACTGGGACATCTACATCTGGCTCCCCGATGAAGCCGCGCCGTCCGCACCGGGACCGGCCGGGACACCTGCTCCGACTGCCCCGGGGCCGGATCGAACGCCCACCCTGCCCGGAACACCCGTGACACCCGGTGCAACCACTCCGCCGACCGTGTCACCCTCGCCAAACGCAACGACACCGGAAGAGACACTCCCGCCGACCACAACGCCGACAACCGTGCCGCCGACAACCCTGCAAACACTGCCACCGTTGACGTTTGTGACCGTGCCGCCGACAACCCTGCCACCGTTGACATTCGTAACCGTGGTACCGACCCAGCCACCGGTCATCCTATGACCGGATCCGGGACCGGCGTTGAGACACCCGGTATAACCACCGGATTCGCGGCTCATACCGCGTGACTCTCCCGAAGGCCCCTGAATGAGCCGGGTCACCTCGATACCCCTCATTCCGGGAGATCGAGGGTTGGCATTCGGCGTATCACGCGCACAGGGGTCCGGGGGCCGGGACTGTTCGGGTCGGTCGGTGGGACTGTGCAGACGCGAGACGGGTCGCCAGCAACCGCACAAACATCATGTGAACGGCGTATGGATCGCGATGCGGCACACGGAGACCGGAAAACGCATCTGTCCGCCGGAAAAAAAGGAGACGAGAGGGTATATCGACACTCGTTACGCCAGGTAGTCATCCGGGCGTGGGATCTGTTCTTTTAAGCCCTTGCGCTTGCGTATGCTCTTGACCACGTCGTTCACGATACCGGCGGGGACCAGTTCGAACCCGGCGAACTCGGTGCTCCACATCGCGCGTCCTTCGGTGGCCGACCGGACATCACCGGCAAACCCGAAGAGCTCGGCGACCGGTGCCCGGCCGACGATCGTCATGGTATCGCCTTCGCTCAGCATATCGAAGACCTGGCCGCGCCGACCCTGGATCTGTGAGGTCGCCGCGCCCATCTGCTCGCTCGGAACCGTGATCTGGATCTTCTGGATAGGCTCAAGGAGCGAATCGCCGCCCAGCAGCAGGCCTGCCTTGACGGCGCTTCTGACCGCCGGGATGACCTGAGCGGGACCGCGGTGGATGGCATCCTCGTGGAGCTTCACGTCCACCAGCCGGATCTTCAGGTTCTGGACCAGTTCATCGGCGAGCGGGCCGCCGCGGAGGGCTTCACGCCAGCCGTCGAGGACCAGTTCCATCGTCTCGTTCAGGTACTGGATACCCTTCGTCATGTCGATGAACATGTTGGTGCCCTCGATCGCCTTGACGTTCTTGGCCTCGTCCTTGTCCATACCGGCAGCAGCGAGAATATCACGCCGCTCGATCGCCTGCTGGTTCATCGAGACCTCGCCGTCCAGGATCATCTTCACGATCGCCGGGTCCATCGGTTCGAGTTCAAGGTAGAACCGGTTGTGACGGTTCGGCGACTTTCCTTCGACCGGGCCGGCCCTGCCCGTGATCGTCTCACGGTAGACGACGATCGGGGGGGAGGTGAGGATATCGACGCCCTTGTCGCGCTTGATACGGCCGGTGATGATCTCAAGGTGGAGTTCGCCCATGCCGCTGATCAGGTGCTCGCCGGTCTCCTCGTTGATCGAGACCTGCACCGTCGGGTCTTCCTTTGCAACCTGGCGGAGGACCTCGACGAGCTTCGGGAGATCCTTCATGTTCTTCGCCTCGACGGCGACGGTCATGACCGGCTCGGAGTAGTGCTTCAGCGACTCGAACGGAGTCATCTCGATGAGCGACGTGACGGTCGAACCGACGATGGCGTCCTTCAAGCCCGTGACGGCAGCGATGTTCCCGGCCGGGAGCGCATCCACCTCAATCCGCTCGGCACCCATGAAGATGCCGACCTGAGCGAGGCGGTTCGCGCGCTTTGCCGCACCTATGATGTAGCACTCGGTGCCCCGGCGGAGCGTTCCCGAGAAGAGACGGCCGGTGGCGACCTCGCCTGCATGCGGGTCAAACGAGATATCGGTGACCATCATACAGACGGGTCCGTTCGGGTCGCACGCGACCATGGCCTTCCCCTCGGAAGTATTGTAATCACCGTGCCAGATGATGTGGATACGCCGATCCTGGGCCTGGAGGGGGTTGGGGAGGTGCTTGACCACCATGTCGAGGAGGACGGCGTGCAGCGGACTGTTCTTCGCCAGCCACTTCATGTCGCCGGTGTTGCACTTCTCATAGACGTCCTTGAACGAGACCCCGCTGCTCTTCATGAAGGGGACCGAGACGGCCCAGTTGTAGAGCGCGGAACCGAAGGCGACGGTGCCCTTGGCGGCATCCAGCTTCCAGCCGTCGTTGTACATCTTCTCGTTCATGCCCTTGATCAACTTGTTGACCTTGTCGATCACCTTCGCGAGGCGGATCTGCATCTCCTGCTCGTCCACCTTCAGCTCGTTGATCAGCCGGTCGACCTTGTTGATGAAGAGAACCGGGCGGACACCCTCCTTTAAGGCCTGCCGCAGCACCGTCTCCGTCTGTGGCATGGTCCCCTCGACGGCGTCGACCACGACAACGGCGCCGTCCACCGCACGCATGGCGCGGGTCACGTCGCCGCCGAAGTCCACGTGGCCGGGGGTATCGATCATGTTGATCAGGTACTCCTCGCCGCCGTACTCGTGAACCATCGAGACGTTGCTCGCATCGATGGTGATGCCGCGTGCCTGTTCCTCCTCGTCGGAGTCCATGAAGAGCTGCCTGCCGGCAAGCTCCTCGCTGATCATCCCTGCTCCTGCAAGCAGGTTATCCGAGAGTGTTGTCTTTCCGTGATCGATGTGGGCGACGATACCGATGTTCCGGATGTGCTCCGGTTTGTCCATCAGATCCGTCACCCGCTCTACCATCTTCTTTCGTCTGGTCATGAATTACACCGAAAAAATAATAGGGGGGTTTAGCGGGCAGCTTTTGCGATACGTTCTCTCTCTTCTTTCTTCGAGACTGCATAGGAGCGGGTATCACCGTTCGCGGCAGAGATCAGCTCTTCGGCAAGCGCCTCGCTCACGGTCTTCTTCTTCTTGTGGCTCGCCTGGAGGACACCGGCAGTGATGAACCGGAGCGCAGTATCAACACGGCGCTGGGGTGCGGTATCGACCGACTTCGGGACGTTGATGCCACCGTACTTCAGCCGGACGGTCTCCTCACGGGGCCCGGTGTTCGCGACTGCATCCACCAGCACCTGGACCGGGTTCTTCTTCGTCTTCTTGTTGACGATCTCGAAGGCCTCGCGGACGATGCGGATGGTGAGTTCTTTCTTGCCGGTGTTCTTCTCGCTCTGCATCAACTTGTTGATCAGGCGTTCGACGATCAGCATGTTGCTCTTGTTGAACTGCTGGCCGACGAGCTTGCCGCAGGAGTGCGGCACGATCATCGTGTGCAGGTTTACGTAACGGGCAAGGCTCGGATCCTGGATCTCGACCTCGCTCATGTCCCAGCGGTTAAAGAGGAGTTGAGGCGTTCCTGCTTCCGCCGGCTGCGTGGTTCCTGCTTCTGCTTCCACCATACCACTTACCTCCGCGGCTTCTCCTTGCGCCCGATAACCATTTCACTCAGGCTGACGTTGTTCACCTTGGTCACGACGAACCGGACACCGGGGATATCACCCATCGACCGGCCCAGCCTGCCGCCGATCCCCTCGATCTCGACCTCATCGTGCTCGTCGATGAAGTTGATGGCACCGTCGCCGACGGCGAATGCGGTCACCTGACGACCGTTCTTGATCAACTGCACGCGGACGCACTTGCGGATAGCAGAGTTCGGCTGCTTTGCCTCCACACCCACCTTCTCGAGAACGATCCCGCGGCCCTGCGGTGCTCCCTCAAGGGGGTCGGATTTCACATCGAGCCCGAGCTGGCGCCGCACGTAGACGGTGTCGTGCCATCTGTTGAACTTTGCGTCGCGCTTCAGTTTTCGGGCTGCAAATTTACCATTTCCCATCGAATACCCTCGTATCGGTTGAATTTGTAGATAGGAGCAACTCCTGGTGTGCTATAAAACAACGCGCGTCGCGGATTTATATATTGTGGAACCCGGCTGCGCGCCGATCTTTCGCCTTAACTATTTGATCGGGAGATGATATAATATTATATCCTGACGAGCAACCTTCATGGATGAGAACCCGGATATACAAGGAGGTTTTTTTCGAGGCAACCCATCGCCTGATTCACTATCAGGGGAAGTGTTTCCGGCTGCACGGTCACCAGTGGCGGGTAGAGGTCTGGATCGAGGGTACTGCCGATGAGCGCACCGGGATCGTCCTTGACTATAACTGCATCAAAGAGGTCGTCGGGCGGTTCGACCACCAGGTGATCCTGAACGCGGATGACCCCATGGCGGCGTGCATCGAGACGTTCCACCCGGTCGTCACCACCGAGGGCGACCCGACGAGCGAACTCCTTGCAGGGCTGATCGCGGAGATGATCGACGCCGAAGCCGCACGCCAGGGCCGCGACGCCCGCGTGGCAAAGATCCGGGTCTGGGAATCGACGTCCTGTTACGCAGAGCGCACCTATGATCGTCAGTGAGATCTTCCGGAGTCTCCAGGGGGAGGGATTGAACCAGGGGCGGCCCTGCACCTTCATCAGGCTCGCCGGGTGCAACCTCCAGTGCGCCTGGTGCGATACCCCCTACGCCCGGGAAGGAGGCGAGGAGATGAGCGTGACCGAGGTCCTCGACCAGGTCTGGCTCCTGAACGGGAAACATATCTGCATCACCGGCGGGGAGCCGCTCCTGCAGCGGGAGGAGGTTCTCGAACTCCTCAAGAAGTTCAGCATTCATGGGTATAACGTCGAGATCGAGACGAACGGCACCCGGGACTTCCGCGAGATGCAGACCTATGCGTCCATCTGTATGGACGTCAAGTGCCCCTCTTCAGGCGAGAGAAGCGACATCCGGCTCCTCCCCTTCATCAGCCGGCGCGACTGCGTCAAGTTCGTGGTGGCGGACGAGGACGACCTCTTCTACGCCCGGGCGGTGATGGCCGGTCGCGAGATCCGGGGCGAGGTCTTCATCTCACCGGTGGAAGGATGCGACTACCACGCCATCGCGGACTATATCGTCGAGGAGAACCTCCCGGTGAGGTTCCAGGTGCAACTCCACAAAATCCTGGGGGTAAAATGATGAAGGCAGTCTGTCTTCTCTCGGGCGGCATGGACTCCACCACGCTCGCCTACGTCGCAAAGGATATGGGCTACGATATCATCGCGCTCCACTTCACCTACGGGCAGCGGACGGCGGCAAAGGAGCGCGCGTGTGCTCAAAGAATCGCGACCCTGCTCGATGCACAGGAGTTCGTCGAGATCAGCCTCGAACATTTCACGAAGATCGGGGCGTCGAGCCTGACCGACACCGCGATCCCGGTCGAGGCGTATGCCGGCGAGGAGGAGGGGATACCAAGCACCTACGTCCCCTTCCGGAACGGCAACCTCCTCGCCATCGCGACGAGCCTCGCCGAGGCCCGGCGGGCGGGAGCGGTCTTCATCGGCGTCCAGACCGGGGACTACCCGGGCTACCCCGACTGCCGGCCGGAATTCATCGAGGCGTTCCAGCGGGTGGTCGACCTCGGCACGGCGGCGGAGCCCCGGATCACCCTGATGACGCCCTTCGTCCGGATGTCAAAGGTGGATATCATCAAAAAGGGCCTCTCGCTCGGCGTCCCCTACCAGGAGACCTGGTCCTGCTACCAGAACAACGATAAAGCATGCGGGATCTGCTCATCCTGCCACTACCGGAGAGAGGCGTTCCGGGAACTCGGCATCGAGGACCCGATCACCTACGAGAGGTAACTATGGAGATTTACCACGGAAAGCGGCTTACCATCGAGAAGAAGGAGATCACCCTCCCGAACGGGAAGAGAACGGAGCGGGTGGTCGTCCACCCCGGCGGAGCAGTCGCCATCCTTCCGGTCATCGGGGACGACTGCTACCTGATCCGGCAGTACCGGTTTGCTATCGACGACTACATATTCGAGGCGCCGGCCGGGACCATCGACGAGGGCGAGGAGCCGCAGGAGACCGCGTATCGCGAACTGATCGAGGAGACCGGGATGAAGGCCGAGACATTCGTCCCGAAAGGCTGGATCTACCCCTCCCCCGGCTACACCGACGAGCGGATCTGGCTCTACCTCGCAGAAGGCCTCTCCCCCTGCTCCGACTACTCAATGGACGACGACGAGGTGATCGAGGTCGTCCGCGTTCCGGTCAGAGATCTTGCGGTGATGATTGCAGACGGCCGGATCGTCGATGCAAAGACGATCTGCCTCGCCTGCCGCTGCGTGCAATGACGGCGCATGGAGCGTGCCCGGAGGGGACGCGGCGAATGTGCGCATATTTATGCCTTCCCCGGAGAAACACATAGTAGCTTCGATATATGAACAACCTTTGGCAAGCCGGGTGAATCCCCAATGGAAGAAACACAAACACAAGAGATGGATACGCCGCGAAAGCGCTACGAATTCAAGAAGATGCTTGAACGGCTTGCGGAGAAGGAAGGGAGCGGTACCGAGCTGATCACCCTCTATATACCTCCGGATAAGCAGATATACGACGTGACCGCGCAGCTCCGCGATGAGTTCGGACAGTGCGCAAACATCAAGAGCAAACAGACCCGGACGAACGTCCAGAGTGCCATATCCTCAATCCTCTCCCGACTGAAGTACTACAAGCGCCCGCCGGAGAACGGCATGGCGGTCTTCTGCGGCACGATCAACATCGGCGGCGACCGCACCGACCTCGACTGCGAGATCATCGAGCCGCCCGAACCGATCAACACCTACATGTACCGGTGCAGTTCTTCGTTCGAACTCGAACCGCTGCAGCAGATGCTCGGGGAGAAGGAGATCTACGGCCTGATCGTCCTCGACCGGCGGGAGGCCTACATCGGCTTTTTGCGGGGCAACCGTATCGAGCCGGTCCACGGAGTCACCTCGACGGTCCCCGGCAAGCAGCGAAAAGGGGGTCAATCGAGCGTCCGTTTCCAGCGACTGCGGCTGATCGCCATCAACGAATTCTACAAGAAGATCGGTGACCGGGCGAGCGATATCTTCCTTGCCGAGAAGGACTTCTTCGAGCGGTTCAAGGGCGTGCTGATCGGCGGCCCGACCCCGACGAAGGAGGAGTTCGAAGCGGGCGGCTACCTCCACCACGAGCTGCAAAAAAGGATTATCGGGCTCTTCGACGTCTCCTACACGAATGAGAGCGGGCTTGCCGAACTCGTCGAGAATGCATCGGATGCCTTGAAGGGCCTTGATATCATCAAGGAGAAGAACGTGATGAACCGGTTCCTCCAGGAGCTGGTAAAGGACGATGGAGCATCTTCCTACGGTGAGGAGAGCGTCCGGAAGAACCTGGAGCTTGGTGCCGTCGACACCCTCCTCCTCTCAGACAAACTCAGGCGAGCCCGACTGAAACTTGCCTGCCAAAACAGTGACTACACCGAGGAGCGGACGGTCAGCCTCGAGCCGGGCAAGCACATCAAGGACCTCGACTTCGGCACCTGCCCGAGCGACGGCTCCCCGCTCTACGTGGCAGAAGAGGCCGACATCATCGACGAACTGACGACCCTCGCGGACCAGAGCAGCGCGACGGTTCGGATCATATCGGATGACTTCGAAGAAGGCTCGATGCTTTATAACGCATTCGGCGGGATCGCAGCGATCCTGCGCTACAGGACCGGATACTGATGTTCCAGGAGAAGTACCAACAGATTGAGCGCATGCTCCGCGCATGCACCGGTGAGGAGGACGCCCTCCTCACGACAGGCGGGGATCACGCCGATCTCGCCTCAACGATAGCGTTCAAACGTGCGAAAGTTGAGAAGCGGGCTCCCGCAAAGATCGCCGCCGATATCGCGGAGAAACTCTCCGCGGACCCCTCGCTCGGCGATATCAGGGTCGAGGCGACCGGCCCCTACGTCAACTTCCGGTTCGGCCCCACACTCCTCGCCGACGCCGTCAGGGAAGCCCTTGATCCAGGCTACGGGGCCCTCCAGCGCCGAACGGGCCGGGTCGTGCTCGAACACACGAGCGCGAACCCGAACGGCCCGCTCCACGTCGGGCACATCAGAAACACCGTCATCGGCGACTCCCTCGCCCGGGCCTTCCGGAAGGCCGGACACGCGCTCGAGGTGCAGTATTATCTCAATGATATGGGGCGCCAGATCGCCATCGTCTCCTGGGGATTCGACCACCTCGATATCCCCCGCAAGGAGGGCGAGAAGCCGGACCATTACGTCGCCAGGGTCTACATCGCGGCGAACCGGGAGATCGAGAAGAATCCGGAGATCACAAAAGAGATCGACCACCTCATGCAGCTCGTGGAGCGCGGCGACGCGGAGACCGTGAAAAAGTTCCGCACAGCCGTCTCCCTCTGCGCGGAGGGGATCAAGGCGACCCTCGCGGCCTTAAACGTTCACCACGACCGGTTCGTCTGGGAGAGCGACTTCGTCCGGATCGGCGACGTCGACCGGATCATCGAGCGGGTCCGGCGCCTGCCGCAGGCCCACGAGGACGAGACCCTCTGGGTCAACCTCACCGAGCAGGGCTTCGAGAAGAAGTACATCCTCCGGCGGAGCGACGGCACGTCGGTCTACAGCACCCGTGACCTCGCCTACCACACCTGGAAGGGACGCAACTACGACAGGATGATCGACGTGCTCGGCGCGGACCACAAACTGATCGGCGCCCAGCTCCGGGCCACCCTCACACTCCTCGGCGAGCAGCCGCCCGAGATTGTCTTCTTCGAGTTCGTCTCCCTCCCCGAAGGCTCGATGAGTACCCGAGCGGGCAAATTCGTCTCGGCAGACGAACTCATCGAGGAGGTTGCCGCGAAGGCGTATGACGAGGTGACCACGCGCCGGCCGGAACTCTCCTTTGAGGAGCGGTGCGCCATCGCAAAGTCGGTCGCCATCGCCGCCATCCGCTACGACATCGTGAAGGTCTCCCCCGAAAAGAGCACGGTCTTTGACTGGAAGGAGGCTCTCGACTTCGAGCGACAGAGCGGCCCCTACATCCAGTACGCCCACGCCCGGGCCTGCAGCATCCTCGATAAGGCCGGGGAGTTTACGCGGACATACACGCTTGAGACCGAGCACGAGGTCGCGCTCGCCCGGCACCTTGCCCGGTTCCCGGCCGTCATCGAGCAGACCGTGGAGGAACTCCGCCCGCATCTCGTCGCCGCCTACGCCCGCGAGCTCGCCGACCTCTTCAACGCCTTCTACCACTACGATCCGGTCTTGAAGAGCGAGGGCGAGACCCGAAACAGCCGGCTCACGCTTGTGGACGCGGTCAGGAACACCCTGCAGGAGTCCCTCGCGACCCTTGGTATCGATGCGCTCAGAAGCATGTAAGGCTCTGCGGAAGCAGGGCTACCAGTTCGTCAGCCCCGCCTCCTCGGCGGCCGTCAAGCCCTGCATGTGGAACAAGCGGGCGCTCAGGGGCGGGGAGATGTGCTACAAGGCGCAGTTCTACGGCATCGAGAGCCACCGCTGCGTCCAGATGACCCCGACCCTCAAATGCAACCAGCAGTGCCTCTTCTGCTGGCGGTCGTTCGAGCACGAGGTCGTGGAAGAGGAGGAGTGCCCGCCGGAGGCGATCATCGCAAACCTTCGCCGCCTCCAGAAGAGGGCACTCTCGGGCTACAAGGTCTCGCCCTACGTCGCGCCGGAACGGTTCGCCGAAGCCCTCGCCCCCACGATGGTCGCAGTCTCCCTCTCCGGGGAGCCCACCTGCTACTCGCGGCTTGCTGACCTGATCGACGGCCTCAACGCCGACGGCTACACGACGTTCCTCGTCTCGAACGGCACCCGGCCCGAAGTCCTTTCCCGCTGCCGGCCCTACCAGGTCTACGTATCCCTCGACGCCCCCGACCGCGAGACCTACCTCCGGCTCTGCCGGCCGCAGGAGGACTACTGGGACCGGATCCGCGAGAGCCTTGCCGGGCTTGCCGATCGGCGGTCCGCCATCCGCACCACCGTGGTCCGGGGCTACAACGACTTCTGCCCCGAAGGCTACGCGGCGCTTTACCAGGATTCCGGGGCCCGGTTCGTGGAGGTAAAGGGTTATATGTATCTGGGGTACAGTAGGAACCGGCTGCAGAAGGACCAGATGCCTGAACACGAGGATGTCAGGGAGTTTGCGGAGAAAATTGCGCAGCATTGCGATTATGTTATCAGAGACGAGAGCCCGGCAAGCCGGGTCGTCTGTCTGGAGCGGAAGATATGAGATTCGATGTTGAAACGTTCAAGCAGAAGGCGAGAGAGGACTTCGAGCACGCATGGCACGAAGGGCCGTCGGTCCTGACCCCGGCAGGGGTTGCAGGCCGGTACCCCCGGCTGAAGTACACCCGGGCGACCCCGCACCCGATCTTCGAGATCGTGCAGCGGCTCCGCGAGACCTACCTTGCGATGGGGTTTGACGAGGCGATCAACCCCCTGATCGTCGAGGAATCGGACATCTACCGGCAGTTCGGCCCTGAAGCAATGGCCGTCCTCGACCGGGTCTTCTACCTCGGCGGCCTGCCCCGCCCGAACGTCGGGATCGCGAAGAAGCAGCTTGAGGGGATCGAGGGGATCCTCGGCCGTGCGCTGACGCCCCAGATCGAGGAGAAGCTCCGCGAGACCCTTCACGGCTACAAGAAGGGGACGATCGACGGCGACGAACTGACGCACGAACTCGCGGCCGTGCTCGAGGCCGACGACGCGACCGTGGTCCACATCCTGGATGCGGTCTTCCCGGAGTTCCGGGCGCTCGCCCCCGAGTCGTCGCGGAACACCCTCCGGAGCCACATGACGAGCGGCTGGTTCATGACGCTCTCCTCCATCTGGGAGAAGCGCCATCTCCCGATACGGCTCTTCTCGGTCGACCGGTGCTTCCGGCGCGAGCAGGAAGAGGGGCCCACCCGGCTGATGACCTACCACTCGGCCTCCTGCGTCGTTGCCGGGGAGGACGTCACCCTCGAAGAGGGGAAAGCCGTCAGCGAGGCCCTCCTCTCGGCCTTCGGCTTTGAGGAATTCCGGTTCCAGCCCGACGAGAAGCGGTCGAAGTACTACATGCCCGACACCCAGACGGAGGTCTACGCCCGCCACCCGGTCCTCGGCTGGGTGGAGGTCGCGACCTTCGGGATCTACTCCCCCTCGGCGCTCGCGGAGTACGGGATCGGCGTCCCGGTGATGAACCTCGGCCTCGGCGTGGAGCGGCTCGCGATGATCGCCTACCGTTCGAACGACGTCCGCGAACTCACCTACCCGCAGTTCTTCCCGCAGGACCTCTCCGACCGCGAGATCGCGGGTGCGGTCCACCTGCGTGTCGAACCCGCATCGGCGGTCGGGAAGCGGATGGCGGATGCGATCCGCACCACGGCCGCCGAGCACGCCGCCGCCCCCGGACCCTGCGCCTTCACCGCGTGGACCGGCGAGATTGCCGGGAGAGGGGTCGAGGTGATCGTCGAGGAGCCCGAGTCCAACACGAAGCTCTGCGGACCGGCCTGCGCGAACGAGGTCTATGTCCACAACGGCGCGGTGCTCGGCGTCCCCGACACCGAGAAGTGGGCGGAAGTCCGGCGTGACGGGGTCTCGACCGGCATCACCTACCTCGACGCCGTGGCAAGCCTCGCCGCCGCCCGGATCGAGGAGGCAGCACGGTGCGGGGAGGGGACCACTGTCCAGGTGAAGATGTCGAAGCTCCCCTCCGACGTCAACCTGCGGATCGAAGAGTACGCGATGCGCTACGTCACCGACCACAACAAAAAGGTGGACCTCCGGGGCCCGGTCTTCCTGACGGTCCGCTCCGTCATCCCGGAGCAGCAGACTTAACAAAGCCTTTCTCCCGCCCCGGCCTCTCTTTTTTTCCGGCGGTTTTGTCCCTGTCCGATTCGAGACATCTCCGAAGCAGCGGCAGCACGTCCCGCTGCGAGACCAGGTTGAACCGGGCCCGGCTCGGCGCGAGCCCGACCTTGACCGAGTAGGCTTCGGGGGACATCGCCGCAAAGAGGTCCTCGTCGGTCCGGTCGTCGCCGATGGCAAGGACGAAGTCCCAGGCCCGTCCCGTGATCCAGTTCAGCGCCGCCCGCCCTTTGTTGACGACATTGTTCTTGATCTCGATCACCTTGTTCCCGTCCAGCACACCGACGTCGAGGTTGGAGGTCAGGTACAGGAGATCGTCCTTGAGCTCCTTCGCCCTCTGCGCACCGAGCACCGGTTCAGTCCGGCGGTAGTGCCAGACGAGGGAGTAGTCCTTCTCCTCGATGAAGGAGCCGGGCGTGCGGTCCGTATAGAGTTCAAGAAGCGGCTGGATCTCCGCTTTCCACTCGTCCGAGAGTGCCTCGGGCATCCGCCACTCCCCGGATCGCTCTTTCACCCAGACGCCGTGCTCGGCGATGAGCCCGATATCCATCTCCCCAAACCAGTTCTCCAGCGTATGCCGGTCCCTGCCGCTGATCACCACCACCTCGTTTTCCGGCGTCTGAATCAGACTCTGGAGGACCTCCCGTGTGGCCTCGCCCGGAACCGCCTTCTGCGGTTTTGCGGCAAAAGGCACCAGGGTGCCGTCGTAGTCGAGGAGGAGGAGACGGCCCTTGCCGGCCCGATAGTCGGCGACCAGCTGTTCCCTGATGGCAGGGGTGACAATCTGCTCGGACCGCTCGACCTGGACGGTCCGGGCGTCGCCGAGACGGGTGAGGAAGTCGCCGACCCAGCGCTCGATGTCGTAGCGCATCAGTCTCCTCTGCATGATCCGGTTCCGCTCGATCTGCTCCTTCTCCGGCATGGCGAGCGCCGTCTCGATCGCCTCGATCACCGCGTCCTGGTCGTTGGGGTTGACGATGATCGCTTCGCCGAGTTCCTCGGCGGCCCCCGCCATCTCGGAGAGGATGAGCACCCCGGTGCCGTCGGTCCTGCTCGCGACGTACTCCTTCGCCATCAGGTTCATGCCGTCCCGGAGCGGCGTCACCAGGGCGACGTCGGCGGCGCTGTAGAACGCGACGAGCGTCTCGAACGGGAGAAAGTTGTAGAAGTAGCGGACCGGGGTCCAGTCGGTCGTCCCGTACTTCCCGTTGATCCGGCCGACGAGCTCGTCGAGCCGCTTCTTTAATGCCTTGTAACTGTTGACGCTCGTCCGGGACGGGACGGCGACGACGACGAAGGAGATCGTTCCCCGGTACTCCGGTTTCCGGTCAAGAAGCGCATCGAAAGCCTCGAGCCGGAGCGGGATCCCTTTCGTGTAGTCGAGCCGGTCAAACGAGAGGACGATCTTCTGTTTTCCGTACCGCTGCCGGACCTTGGCGATCTCCTTCTGGACCGGGTTGCTGCCCGCAGCGTCGGCGAACCGGTGGTAGTCGATGCCCATGGGAAAGAGGTCGGTCCGCACCACCCGGGTGCCGGTCCTGACCTCGCCGAAGGTGTGCTCGTAGCCGAGGAGCCGCCGGACGCTGGAGAGGAAGTGGCGGACGTAGCCGTAGGTGTGAAACCCGATGAGGTCCGCACCGAGGAGGCCGGCGAGGATCTCCTTCCTCCAGGGCAGGTGCCTGAATACCTCGAACGACGGGAAGGGGATGTGATGGAAGTAACCGATCTCTGCCTCGGGAAGGCGTTCCCGGAGCATCTGCGGCAGGAGCATCAGGTGGTAGTCGTGGACCCAGATGACATCGTCGGGCCGGGCGACCTCCATGACGGCATCGCAGAACCGCTCGTTCACCCGCTGGTAGACCTGCCACGTCTTGGGGTCATAGTCCACAAAGAGATTGAAGTAGTGCAGGAGCGGCCAGAGGGTGTTGTTGCAGAACCCGTCGTAGTAGTGTTTGATGTCGTACGGAGAGAGAAAAACCGGGTGGCACTGCTCCTTCCTTAATGCCTCGACGATCCGTTCCCTCTCTTCGTCCTGCTTTCTCTGGAGGTTCATGCCGGGCCAGCCGATCCAGAGACTCTCGTACGACTTGTAGAATGAGCCGACTCCGGTGGCAAGACCGCCGACACTCCGTTGCAGGCGGAAGTCGCCGTTCTTTTTTGAGAGACTGACCGGGAGCCTGTTCGATACTATCAGTAACCTGTTCATAGTTCGACCTGCTTACGATCGGATAGATTGATCGCATCACAAAGATTCTCAACTAAAATTAAGTTTTTGGAGAAATCTCCAAAAATTGCAGATATCGCGCTTCCGGCAACCATTTCTCCTCCCCGGCCTTCCCGACGCCGGCAGACACTTCAGACTTCGCACATGGTCGGATGGGCAGGTTCTGTCGGGGCATTTGCGGTAGCGGTTGGCGGAGGGAAGGTGGATTGGGGTGGGGGCGGTCAGAGCAACTGGACCGCGGTCATCGTATGTCAGAGGCCGGGGCGCGGAGAAAAAAGAGGATGCCGATCTGATTTCCGGGGTCACGCCCGGGCACGGATTCTCCGTGATTACGCACCTGACGGTGCTCGAACTCCTGCCCTACAGGCAGTCGCACTCACGAACCATCGCGTCCTGCGCCTCCATCCACTGGAGCGCCCGGCAGATCCACTGGCCCCCACCGCCCGGCGCTCCGCGCCTCCTCGCTCACACCTTCAGTGTTCATGCTCCGGCCTGTTTACGTGGGGTTCTGGTCTCCTGCCGTTGAAGTGCAACTAGAGGGCAGACCCCTGTGTGGGGCCGGCCCGTCCCCCTGCCTCCCCACCCGTAAAAGTTATATTATTCCAACACAATGTTAGGTATAGATAACAGGTGACGTGATGAAGACGCGATACGCGGTACAGATTGCGGCGGGAGCGATTATCGCAACTGCCGGGCTCCTCCTCCCGTTTCTCACGAGCGGGATGGAAGTGTTCTCCTCGGTCCTGGTGACGATCGGCCTCGTGATCCTCATGGTGGCCGCCGTGCGGCACTGGAGGTTCCGTGACGAGCCGGAGAAGGATGAGCGGATACAGAGGATCGGTGCATACGGTATCTCCTGGTCCTGGTTCCTCACCCTCATCTTCCTCGCGGTCCTCTTCTGGGTGGACTACCTCGGTGTCCTTGCCCTCACGGTCGATAGCGTGCTCCTCTCGACCATCCTGCTGATGGGGCTCTCGGCCCGCATCTTCCAGTGGTACTTCTTCCGGCAGGGGGACGTAGCATGAGAAGAACAAGCACGATAATCCGGCTCCGGAAGGGGGACGCCGGGTGAAGACCCGGATCAAGGAGCTCCGGGCGAAGGCGGGGCTCACCCAGGAGGAACTGGCGCAACAGGTCGGGGTCCGGCGGGAGACGATTGTCTTCCTCGAGAAGGGGAAGTACAACCCCTCCCTAAAACTCGCCTACAAGGTGGCCCGGACGCTCGGCTCCACCATCGAGGAGGTCTTCACATTCGAGGAGGAGGACCTGGCGTGACCGGACGCACGGTCCTGGACTGAGCGGGATACGCAGCGTCAACTACCCTGAGACCCACGACCATGATGCCAGAACGCCGTTGAAAGACGGACGAACCCGATTACGGGTTGGAGGTGACGTTTCCCGATGGCTGCCCGGCACCGGGCAGGAGAGCGGATCTCCACCCGGAGGACGACGACAACAAAACCAACTGAGGAACGCAAAAATGTATTGGGGGCATTTTTTACGTTAGGAATAGAAGAATAAAAGCATTATGATTTTGAATTTCTTTAATTTAATTCCCGATTCCTGATTAACCTCAAATTTTTGCTTAATCTCAAAAAAATAGTTTTTATTACATCCCGAAGATAATTTATGACGATGTCCCGATCATTCGGGATGAGCGCGGCGCCCGGGAATGATCATTCCGGTTTTCGAGAGAATCGTGCCATTTCATTCCCCTCTGTCGGCCCCTCCCCACCGACGCCGCATCTCGGGGCACCGGCCCGATCCGGCCTGCCGGAGTTCCGGACCGTCGCGACCCACGATCGGCAGACCGGGCAAAATGCCGGCCCCTTCCGGTCGGTATCTGCGATGGTATTCGAGAAGTGCATGGCACACCGGGGATTCTCGCAATGGGCGAGCCCGAAGGTGTGGCCGAGCTCGTGCACCGCCTCCACGACGGCCCGGCGCCGAAAGATGCCGGGGTCCTCCGGGAGGTTGTAGAACGATTGCCTGAGGCGGTGCTGGGATATGATGGCGATTCCGCGGTTCGCAATCCCGAAGACGAAGTTCATGCCCGCCAGGTAGAGATCGGCGTCGGTGACACCCAGTGCCCGGTCACACCCGGCGGCCTCGCCGGAGAGCAGGAGGGACTCAAGCACCATCTCAGCGTCATACTGGCTGCGGGCCGGGTTCCACGCGGTTGCAGCAAGCGGGATCCTCTTCCCGACCACCACGTCTGCGGAGAAGTACTCCTTCAAGGACTCCTGGAGCCACCTCATCTCCGCCGGATTGACCCTCCCGATAGGAACAAGGACGATACTCATGCAGGCACTCCCGCGCAGCGTACCGACCGGTGGGGACTTGATGATACCGGTCAGGAACCGCGATCACCATCCCCTCTAAGAAGACCGAAGAGCCGTGCGAGCGAGACGATGTCCTGCCGGTTATGCTCCACCACCGGGACGAGCGGGCCGGGGTTGTTGGTCCGGCGGTAGGACTCATAGAACTCCGGAACCACCCGGCTCGGAATATCATCCTCCCGCTCAATACCGAGAACTCCGGTCTCAAGCGCACAGAGGCGGCAGGACCCGAACGTTCCCCTCCAGCGCCTGCGTGCGGGGTAGAGGATATCGAAGTGCGGCAGGGCCAGGTCTGCCGGGATGCCGTGGCGGGTGAGCCGCTCGCCGATATAGGGGAGATCGAACGCCCTGCCGTTGAACGTGACAAGGGCCGCCCCGTCCGCTTCCAGGTATGGGACAAGAGCGGTGAGCGCCGCCGCCTCCTCCCCGACAGAGCGGAGCAGGTACTGGCGAACGGTGAGCGACCCCTGTTCGAGCCGGCCAAGGCCAATGAGGATGACCGGCCGGGCAAAGAGCCCCAGTGTCTCGATATCCAGGAAGAGAAGGTCTCCGGCATCATGAAACCGGCTGAGCTCGAGGATGAGCGGATCGGAGCGCCGGTGCCGCCGCCCGATCCACTCCGCAAGGCCGCGGGTATCCCCCTGTTCCACCGCATGAAGGAGCCGTGCGGCGTCCCGGCAGTAGAGCGGGTGCCGGGCAAGGTCGGCGACCGTCCGGTAACCCTGCCGCTCCAGCCTTCGTCCGGTCGCCTCACCGATCCCGGGAACGAGCGTGAGGTCGGCAAGGACCGCCGAGGCCGCCCGGTCCGGGTCCCGGCCGTTGAGGCCCACGGCGGACCGGGACTCGATGACGTAGCATGTGCCGGCAGGAGAGGCAACCTCACGGCCGCAGAAGACGTCCTCGACCCTCCGGTTCCGGTTCGTTGCAATGAGGCCGTCGTGGAGGTGCCGGGCCCGCTCGTAGTCGGAGAGCGACGGTGGCATGCGCTCCCACCCGGACGGGGTGCTCCTGCACGGGCCATCGCGCCATCCCTGATTGAACGGGTAAGCCATTCTGCCGACAGAGAGTTGTGCCTCCCGGCATTCAAATGTAACCGCCGCGTCGCGAAAGTGAACGGGAACCTGCCTCCGGCATCACCGCTGCAGATGCTGCTCCGGTATTTCAGCGTGTAGTTCGGGTTCAGACCGGCCACCGCAGCGTTCGCATACGCGTGGCAGGCGTTACAGACGGCGATAGGATCCTCTCCCTGCTCGCCTGCCTTCGCTGCCATCGCGCACTTCCTGACGGTCAGGAGCGCCTCACCGAACAGGGATTCCCGGACCTCGTACCGGTACTCGGGACCGAAGAGCACCCGTGTCGCCGCCGGTCGGCATCCAGAAGGCGCGGGCGATGACGCCGACATTCCTGCTCTGCACCTGCCACACCGCCCGCTCAATCTCGTTGTAGAGCAGGTCGTCGGCGCCGTCGCGGATAGCCCTGCGGTAGGCGGGCGGCAGCCCGGAGAACTCCCGGGCGGCCAGCTTCCACCGCACATCTACCGGAATCCGTTCGAATACGTCCATATCGTTGCCTCCTGCTGCCCGTGATGGTTTCCTGGTCGGTGCGGATGCACCACAACGCACAATACGGTTATCCGGGTGCTGCGCCCACCGGCTACCACGTAAATACTTTTACGGGCAACAATCAGAGAGAGCCATGACCGCCATACACGCGTTCCTGATCGATATCGACGGTGTCCTCTACGTCGGCGACCGGCCGATCGAGGGTGCAGACCGGGCACTCCGGGAACTCGACCGGCGGGGAATACCCTACCGGTTCGTCTCGAACACCACCCGCCGCTCCCGCGCCTCAGTTGCCCGCCGGCTGGAAAGCCTCGGCTACACCATCCCGGAGGCCTGGGTCATCACCGCCCCGGTCGCCGCCGCGGCACACCTCAAGGAAGGAGGCCGGACACGCTGCTTCCTCCTCACCACCTCCGACGCCCGGACCGACTTTGAGGGCGCGGGCATCCGGGCGGTCGAGGAGAACCCCGACGCCGTCGTGGTCGCCGACGCCGCCGAAGGGTTCACCTACGAGAACATGAACCGGGCGTTCCGGCTTCTCCTCTCCGGCGCAGACCTCGTCGCGCTCGAGAAAGACCGTTACTGGATGGGGTCGGACGGGTTGATGCTCTCGGCCGGCCCGTTCGCGGCCGCCCTCGAGTACGCCACCGGCAGGGAGGCAGAGGTGATCGGCAAACCCTCCCCGGCGTTCTTCTTCCGTGCGCTCGCAGAGACAGGGGCGCGTCCCGAAGAGGCCGCGATGGTCGGCGACGACATCGTCACCGATATCGGTGGTGCCCAGGCCTGCGGAATGAGAGGGATCCAGGTCAGGACCGGTAAGTACCGGGAAGAGACGCTCGCGTGGTCGGGCATCACACCGGACCTCGTCATCGACTCGCTTGCGGACCTGCCGGAGTACCTCTGAGGCGAGGACGGACTTACTCCCGGACGATGTACCGGGCCGGGGAGGAGGCGCCGTCCCCCATCCCCTCCCCCCGGAGCCGGGCCATGGCCGTCTCGCAGTACTCCGGGACGATATCGATGCCAATGAACCGTCGCCCAAGCCGATGGGCGACGAGCGTCGTCGTCCCTGCACCGTTGAAGGGATCGAGCACCAGATCCCCCCGGTAGGAGAAGAGTTTGATCACCCGCCGGGGGAGCTCCTCGGGAAACATCGCCGGGTGCCGGTAATCCCGCATCCTCGCCTCCGCCGGGAAGGCCCATCTCGCAAAGACCCACTCTTTGAACTCGTCGCCGGTGATATCGATCTTCTCTTTCTCTCCGGTCTTCTTATGCGTCTCCTTATCGAAGACCTCGATGAACTCCCAGGTATACTTCATGTACGGCATCGACGGCGATTTCCAGCTCCCCCAGGCGGTGTACCGGGCGCTATAGGTATTCTTCTCCCAGAGGATCTCCGCCTTCCAGAGGAAGCCGATATCGAGGATCTGTGACGAGATGACATGGTGCGTGGGGATGTAATCGGAGAAGAGAGGTTGTACGTTGACCGCCATCCGCCCGCCGGGTTTGAGAAGACGGTAGCACTCCTGCCAGATCGCTTTGAGCCCCCTGAAGTAATCGTCCCACTCGCAGGTATCGTTGTTGTCCGCGTAGTGGTGTCCGAAGTTGTAAGGCGGGGACGTGACGACGAGGTCGACGCTCCGATCCGGGATCTCCTGGAGCACCGCTGCGGCATCGCCGCAGATGATGCTGTCTACGAACTGCCGGACGGCGTGAGGCTCAGGAGTGTATACGGCATGCTTGCTCCCGGCGCCACGCCGGATCTTCCTTTTCTCCTTCCGGTTCGCTATGCCTTCCCACGGCACCCCGACATGACCCTCCGGGGTGCCGGTGGATCACAGGAGGGGTTAAGCGTAACCCTCTGCCTCACGCGGGGTGCGGGGTGCCGGAGATGTTGTGACGGCGTATGTCAACTTACTCATCTGGCTCCGCCGAACGATGGTCGGGTACCGGGCGGCCCGCTCAGCCAGAGAGGCAAACGTGGTGAATGCAGATCTTTCCATATATGAAACAGGGTGGGGCCGGTATTTAACCGCAAGCCGTGCGCGGGGTGAAAGTGGAGAACCGGGAGTGTGCCGGCGATCCCGCCCCTATCCGCCAACATTCCTGGACCTGTTCGTCAAATAAAACGGATATTCACACGGGTTTTGGTGAATTCTCGGTTATTCCGGCTATTCACCCTCCTGCCGCTGAAACGGCAACTGTTCCGTTGACAAGTGTTAATTGCATCCCCTGCGAATACATGAAACGAAGTGTCGTATGCTGGATATCAGTGATTTGCACGTGAGCGTGGATGACACCGAAGTGCTCCACGACATCAACCTCCACGTCGGGCAGGGGGAGACCCATATCCTGATGGGGCCGAACGGCTCGGGAAAGAGCACGCTGCTCAAAGCGATCATGGGGTTCGGCGGCTATACGATAACATCGGGATCCATCATTTTTAAAGGGCAGAATATCACCGGGATGCCGATCCACGAGCGGGCCCGTCTCGGGATAGGCATGATGTTTCAGCACCCGCCCGCGATCTCCGGGCTGAAACTCGGGAAACTGCTCACCGCCACATCCCACATGGGGGAAGAGGCGATAGAGGCGCTCGCGCAGTCGGTCAACATGGAGCACTTTCTTTCCCGGGACATCAACGTCGGGTTCTCCGGCGGTGAGATCAAACGGAGCGAGGTCTTACAACTGAAGGTCCAGCAGCCCGACTTCCTCATGCTTGACGAGCCGGAGAGCGGCGTCGACCTCGAGAACATGAACCTCATGGGCAAGGAGATCGCAAGCCTCCTCGAAAAAGACGTCCACATCGTCAACCGGCGCCGGAGCGGTCTCATCATCACCCACACCGGCTACATCCTCGATTACCTCGAGGCCGACCAGGGCCACGTACTGATCAACGGCCAGATCCGGTGCCACGGGAACCCCCGCGAGATCCTGCGGGTCGTCAAGGAGAAGGGATACGGAGAGTGTCTGCGTTGCAAACAGATGTAACCGATATGGAGCACCTCTCGGAGAAGGACCGGGAGCGCCTCGCCCTGACCGGCCTTGAGGTCGGGATGCAGAACCGGTGCGGGAGCTTCTTCCAGATCGACCAGAAGGTGATCCAGACCACCTGCGGGGCCGAGGGGATCGAGATGCTCCCCATCAAGGTCGCCCTCGAGAAGTACGACTGGGTGAAGGACTACTACTGGAACGCCGTTCCGAAGGATAAGGACAAGTATACCCAGTTCGTGGCAAAGCAGGAGAACCCACAGGGCCTCGTCGTCATCGCCCACGAAGGCGTGAAGGTCGAGATGCCCCTTCAGGCCTGTCTCTTCCTCCGCGAGGAGCCGGTGCAGCACGTCCACAACCTCTTCATCGCGCGGGAAGGCTCGGAGATTCACATCATCTCCGGTTGCGCGAGTTCCTGGCAGAAGGAGCACGGGGCGCATATCGGGGTGACCGAGATCTACGTCGGCAAAGGCGCCAAAGTCACATCCACGATGATCCACAACTGGAACCCGGGGATCAGCGTCTTCCCGCGAAGCGCCACCGTCGTCGAAGAGGACGGCACCTTCCTCTCAAACTACATCTGCATGCAGCCGGTCAACCAGGTCAACATGTACCCGACGGCACGCCTGGTCGGGAAGAACGCCGTCGCCCGGTTCTCGAGCATCGTCGTTGCGACGCCGGGTTCAACCCTCGATCTCGGTTCCCGGACCATCCTTGCCGCCGAGCACACAAGCACCGAACTCATCACCCGGGCAATCACCACCGGCGGCAAGGTCATCTCACGGGGTCACATCCTCGGCGAGAAGGACAACACCCGGGGCCACATCGAGTGCAAGGGCCTGATCTTAAAAGACGGCATCATCCACGCCATCCCCGAGATCGAAGGGACCCTGACCGGCACCGAACTCTCTCACGAGGCCGCGGTCGGTAAGATCGCTCGCCACGAGATCGAGTACCTCATGGCCCGGGGACTCTCCGAGGAGGAGGCTACCGCAACCATTATACGCGGGTTCCTGGATGTAAAGATCAGCGGTCTGCCTGCAGTCCTGCAGACTCAGATCGATGCCGCGATCGATAAAGCTGAATCAGGATTCTGATTCGTGAGAGGGTATGACAGAGGCCGATCCCTGCCGGAAAGAGCGCGAGGAGATGGTGGAGTTCCAGATCCGGGCCCGGGGGGTCAGGGACGAGCGGGTGCTTGCCGCGATGGAGAAGATCCCGCGCCACTTTTTCGTGCCGAAGGGCTTTGAGCGTGCCGCCTACGAGGACCGGCCGCTTCCCATCGGGGAGGGGCAGACCATCTCTCAGCCCTACATCGTCGCCGTCATGACCGAACAACTCGCTCTGTCGCCAGAGGACCGGGTACTCGAGATCGGGACCGGCAGCGGCTACCAGTCCGCACTCCTCGCTGAACTCGCCGGGACGGTCATCTCGATCGAGCGCCTCCCGGACCTCGCCGACCGGGCGCAACAGAACCTCGCCCGGGCGGGAGTCACCGGCGTTACGGTCGTCGTCGGCGACGGCACGGAGGGGTATCCGCCGGAGGCGCCCTACAACGCCATCGTCGTCACGGCCGCATCGCCCGACATCCCCGACCCCCTGGTAACACAGCTCGCCGAAGGCGGGCGGCTGATCGCTCCCGTCGGGCCGCGGGACTGCCAGGACCTCATCAAACTCGTCAAGCGCGAGGGCAGGGTGGAGAAGATCCCGCTCGGCGGCGTCTGCTTCGTGCCGCTGATCGGGCAGTTTGGGTGGCGGGGAGAGGACGGCCTGTGACGGTCTACGACATCACCCGTCCCCTCTCTGAGGATACCCTCATCTACCCGGGGGATATCCGGCCCCGGTTCAACGAGATCGACAACGGGCAGTACCGGGTGACAGAGATGACCCTCGCGACCCACACGGGAACGCACATCGACGCCCCGTCTCATTACCTCGAGGGCGGGCTGACGGTCGATGCAATCCCGCCCGAGAGGCTCGCAGGACCGGCGCAGGTGCTCGACTGCAGCGATGCGGAAGGGATCATCGGTCCCGGCCACCTCGCCGGCCGCCTTTCCGGCACCCGGACGCTCCTCTTAAAGACCTGGTTCTCGGGACGGCAGGAGTTCGATCCCGGGTACCCGGGGCTCTCCCTCGAGGCGGCAGAAGTCCTCGTCGAGGCCGGGATCACCTGCCTTGGCACCGACACCCCGTCGATTGAGGAGTTTAACGGCGACGGCTCGGTCCACCGACTGCTGCTCGGGAGCGAGATGGTCATCCTCGAACTCCTCGATCTTGCGGCGGTCCCGGAAGGAGAATACTGCATGGCAGCGCTCCCGTTGCGGATCAAAGGCGCGGACGGGTCGCCTGTTCGGGCGATCCTCCGGGATAAGGAGGAATTGACGTGACGTTCTGGCACGATGCTATAGGAAAACTCGAGACGATCCTCGCGGACAGCGGGTGCGAGGACGGGATCGTGACGCTCAGGGTGAACTACGACGCAGATGTCTGCCAATACCCGAAAGGGGTCCCGATGGAGGGGCATTTCGGCGGGAAGCGGGGACAGTTCATCACGAGCGAACCCGTCCGGGCCAACACCCGGATCTCATTCATGTTCGGCGCACCGCTCGCAAACCAGAAACAACGAGCGGCGGCGGGCGCGATCGTCAACGCCGTCTCGGCGTTCCTCTGCCTCTCGCGGAAACTCCGCCCCTGCACCCCCGACTGCTACGGCCCCTGCCTTGCGGAACTCTCCCGCGAGGTCGCCGGAAAATGCGTCTACCTCGTCGGCCCGATGCCGGTCCTCGAGCGGGCCCTCGGGAATCAGGTGGTCGACTCGCCGGAAGCGGCCGATCTCTTCCTGGTCGCCGGCGACGGCATGACGACCGACGCGGGGGTCGCCTGCATCGACGAGTACCGGGGACGGAAGCGGATGATCTTCCTCGGGCCGTCGACCGCCGGGGTCAGTGCCCACATAAATCTCGAACACTGGTGCCCTCACGGCCGATGAATACCTTTTTTTAGGGAAGAAATGAGTATACAGGAGTATGCTTTTCGGCTCTTCCGGAATCCGGCGGGAATTTGACCCCGGTCTCGTCGATCTCGCGCTCCGCATAGGAGCAGCCACTGCAGGCGGCGCATCGGGCGTCGTCGTGGGCAGGGATACCCGCACGACCAGCGAGTTACTGGAACACTGCATCATCGCCGGGATGCTCTCGGCCGGTGCAACCGTCTACACCTGCGGCATCGCGCCCACCCCGACGGTCGCACACGCGACAGGGTACGTGGACGCAGGGTGCATGATCACCGCCTCGCATAACCCCGAGTCCTACAACGGGGTAAAACTGCTCAACCCCGACGGCTCGTCGTTCACCCTCCGGCAGCAGACAGCGATCGAGGAGGCGCTCAGGAGTTCCCACTGGAAGAGCTGGGACGAGCAGGGGCGCGTCCTTCCTACCGATGCGGTTGATGCGCACCGGGACGCAATCCTCGACCGGATAAGCCTCTCGCGACCGATCAGGGTCGTGCTCGACTGCGGCAACGGTGCGGGAGGTGTCGTCAGCCCCGACCTCCTTGCAGCGGCGGGGGTGACCGTCGTCGGGCTGAACTGCAACGTCTCCGGCCGGTTTGCCCGGCCTTCGGAGCCGCTCGAGGCGAACCTCCCCTACATCGGGGAGCTTGTCCGGAAGCGGGAGGCCGCATGTGCGATCATCCACGACGGCGACGCCGACCGGATGATGGCCTTCGACGAGCGGGGCCGCTACATCGACGGGGACCACCTCCTGATGCTCTTTGCGAAGTACCTCGACCGGAAGCGCGTCGTCACCACCGTCGACGCCTCGATGGCGATCGAGGAGGTCGCGGAGGTCCACCGCACCCCCGTCGGCGACAGTTTCGTCTCCGAGGAACTCCTCTCCTGGGGAGATTTCGGCGGCGAGGCGTCGGGAAGCTGGATATTCCCCGAACACTCCTTCTGCCCGGACGGGATCTACGCCGCGGCCCTCCTCTGCGAGATCGCGTCCGAGTGGTCGATTGCAGAGGAACTCGACCGGATGTCGAGGTACACCCTCCTTCGGGAGTCCTACCGCATCGGATCGCCCCGCGAGGTTATGACGGCGATGGGAGCCGACGAACCGACCCACGGGGTCCGGTTCGAGGACGAAGACGGCTGGTACCTGGTCCGGGCAAGCGGGACCGAACCGAAGGTCCGGATCACGGCCGAGGGAAGGACGCGCGAGAAAGCGAAAGAGATGCTCGATCTGGGACAGGCCGCCCTGGAGCGAGCGAAACGGAGTCTGGAGTAAGTCTATGCAGTGTGTCGTACTTGCAGCAGGAGAGGGGAAACGGATGCGCCCGCTGACCGCCCGGCGCCCGAAGGTGATGCTCCCTATCGCCAACCGCCCGATGATGGAACACCTGGTTATCGCGGCCCGCGATGCGGGGATCACCGACTTCATCTTCGTCGTCGGCTACTTCGAGCGGGAGATTCGGAACCACTTCGGGGACGGCAGCGCCCTCGGGGTGAAGATAACCTACGTGACCCAGCGGCACCAGCTCGGTACCGCAGACGCCCTGCGGGCTACGGCAGGAATGGTCAACGACCGGTTCCTCCTCTTAAACGGCGACATGGTCCTCAAAAAGGACGATATCAGGGAACTCTGCCGGGGGAGTGCCCCGTGCGTCGGGATCCACGAGACGGACCACCCACAGGACTATGGCGTGGTGACCGTGGAAGGGAGCCGTATCACCGGTCTCGAGGAGAAGTCGGAGCACCCCAAGAGCAACCTGATCAACGCTGGTGCCTACCTCTTTGACCCCGGCATCTTTGACCTCCTGACCGGGATTAAAGTCTCCGGCCGCGGGGAGTTCGAACTGACCGATGCCCTCGAGACCTACATCAGGGACGGGACGCTCACCGGATACCCGCTGGATTACTGGCTCGACGTCGGACAACCGTGGGACCTCCTGGATGCAAACGAAGCGCTCCTCTCCTCGATGCACCACGAACAGTGCGGTACCGTCGAAGACGGGTGCACCATCCCGGAGGGGGTCAGCATCGGGAAAGGAACGGTGATCCGGGCCGGGACCTACATCGAGGGAGCCTGCACCATCGGCGAGAACTGCGTCATCGGCCCCCACGCTTACATCCGGGGCTCGACTGCTATCGGCGACGGCTGCCACATCGGGCACTCGACCGAGATCAAGAACTCCATCATCATGCCGGGGACGAAGGTCCCGCACTTCAACTACATCGGCGACAGCATCGTCGGAAGCGGGTGCAATTTCGGGGCGGGCACCAAGGTCGCAAACCTCCGGCACGATAACGGGCCGGTGAAGGTCTGCGGGAAGACGACCGGCCGGCGGAAGTTCGGCGCCATCATCGGCGACAACGTCCTCTTCGGGATCAACTGCTCGGTCAACGTCGGGAGCCTCATCGGTAGCAATGCGAGGATCGCCCCCCACTCCCTCGTAGAGGGATGTATCGAGGAAGGATCGATCATCAGGTGATATGATGCAGGCAGTCATTTTAGCAGCGGGAGAAGGGAGCCGCCTCCGGCCGCTGACCCGGAGCAAGCCCAAAGCCATGCTTCCGGTCGCGAACCGGCCGATCATCGAGTACGTCATCGACGCCCTCCTCGAGAACGGGATCCGGGACATCGTGGTGGTGGTCGGCTACCGCAAGGAGGACGTCATCCGGCACTTGAACAGGCTCGACGCCCCCATCCAGGTCGCCGTGCAGGAGCGGCAGCTCGGCACCGCCGACGCCCTCCGGGCGGCCCAGACCGAGATCACGGACGACTTTCTGGTCCTCCCCGGCGACAACTACATCAACGCGGAGTCGATAGCCCGGATCAAGAGGGAGCGGAACGCCATGCTCGTCGCCGAGCACCCGAACCCCTCGAACTTCGGGGTCGTGGTGATCAGGAACGGTCTCGTCCGCGAGATCATCGAAAAGCCCGAGGATGCCCCGACGTTCACGGTATCGACCGGGATCTACTCGTTCACACCCGATGTCTTCTCCTACCTCCATACAACCGAGATCCCCGACGCCCTCGCCGCCATGATCGCGACGGGCAAGCGGATACGGGCGATCCCGGCGGACGACTGGCAGGATGCCATCTATCCCTGGGACCTCCTGAAGCTCAACAGCCGGATGCTCAGGGGGATCACGCCCGAGATCGGCGGGATGGTCGACGCATCCGTCATCCGCCGGGGCACCGTGCATATCGGCGCCGGGACGACCGTCGGCCCGAACACCGTGATCTACGGTCCCGTCACCATCGGAAACAACTGCAACATCGGCCCGAACTGCGTCATCATGCCGGACGTGAGCATCGGCGATAGGGTGGTGCTTGAGCCGTTCACCTACGTCGCCGACTCCCTCATCATGGGCGACGTCAAGATCGGGTCACACTCGCGGATCGTCTCGGCGGTTTTCGGCCAGGGGTGCATCCTCGCCGACCACACCACCACCTACCCGTCGGCGAGTTTCATTGAGGTCGGGGGCCGGGTCCAGAAGGAGGAGTTCGGCGCAGTCCTCGGTGAAGGGGTCCGTGCGGCACCATTCACAACATTTAAAAACTGTATTGCAGGTAACAATGTTATCATCGAGGAGGGGAAGACAGTGAGTGGTCTCATCGAGGACGCCACCCGGGTGATGTAGATGTGCGGAATTGTCGGCTACATCGGTAGACGGGAGGCGACACCAATCCTGATCCAGGGATTGAAGCGGCTAGAGTACCGGGGCTACGACTCGTTTGGGCTCGCAACGGTCGGGAGCGCGATCGAGGTCTACAAGAAGACGGGCCGAATCTCGGACGGCGAGGCCGGGGCCGCCGATCTGCACGGGTGCACGGGGATCGGACACACCCGGTGGGCCACGCACGGCGAACCCAACGACATCAACGCCCACCCACATACGGACTGCATGGATAAGATCGCCGTGGTGCATAACGGGGTCATCGAGAACTACAGAGAACTGAAACGACAGCTCGAAGGGCGCGGCCACACGTTTCGGTCCGAGACCGATACCGAGGTGATCGCCCACCTCATCGAGGAGCACTACGACGGAGACCTCCTCAGTGCGGTCAACGCGACCCTCCCCCTGCTCAAAGGTTCCTATGCCCTCCTCGCGATCGCGGAGAATACGCAGAGGATCGTCGCCGCCCGCGACGCGAGCCCGCTCGTTCTCGGCATCGGCGATGCCGAGGTCTTTGCTGCCTCGGATATGACGCCGCTCCTCGAGTACACCGAGCGCGTTATCTACCTGGAAGACGGCGACGTCGCCGACATCAGGCCCGGCAGTTTCACCATCTTTCATGGTGGCGAGAAGGTGGAGCGCCCGGTCGAACTGATTAACTGGTGCGTCGAGGATACCCGGAAGGGTGGGTTCGCTCACTATATGTTAAAGGAGATCTACGAGCAGCCCCAGTCCTTCTACGAGACCATCCGGGCCGGTATCGACGATAAGGTGCGGCAGATGGTCACGGAGGTCGACGATATCACCCTCGTTGCGTGCGGGACGTCGTATCACACCGCCCTGATCTTCAAGTACCTGGCGGAATCGCTCTGCTGTATACCGGTGCGGGTCGAGATGGGGTCGGAGTTCAAGTACTTCACCCCGCCCCTCCACGGTCTCGTGATCGCGGTCTCCCAGTCAGGAGAGACCGCGGATACGATCGCCGCCTTAAAGATGGCGAAAGCTCGCAACTGCCCCACGCTTGCCATCACCAACATGCAGGGGAGCACGGTCACCCGTATCGCAGACGAGACCCTGCTTATGCGGGCCGGCCCTGAGATCGGCGTCGCCGCAACCAAGTCCTACACGGCGCAGCTTGCTGCGTTGATGCAGATCCTCAACGCCCGGTGCGAGGGCGTCTTCGACGATGTCCTCTCTCATGCGCACCTCGCTATCAGCGATGTTCTCCTCGGCGAGATCAAGGAGGCGGTCACCCTCTGTTCAAAGGCCGAGCACGTCTTCTTCGTGGGAAGAGGGGCGTTCTATCCGGTCTCGATGGAGGGCGCCTTGAAGATGAAGGAGATCAGTTACGTCCACGCCGAGGGGTATGCGGCGGGAGAACTCAAGCACGGGCCGTTCGCCCTCCTCACGGAGGAGACGCCGGTGGTCGCCATCTGCACCCCCGGACCGACCTACGATGTTATGGCTTCGAACATCAAGGAGATGAAAGCCCGCAAAGCCCCGGTCATCGCGCTCGGCGTTGCCGGCGATACGGAGCTCGCTGAGATAACGGACATCTTCATCCCCATCCCGAACACACACCTTCTGGTGCAGGTGCTGACCGCGTCGGTCACCCTCCAGCTGCTCGCTTACCACACGGCATGCGCGTTGCAGCGGGACGTCGACAAACCGCGGAACCTGGCAAAGAGCGTGACCGTTGAATGATAGAATATGGACGTAACGCCCTCGGCGAGGGGGCGGTGATATTCGAGCCGGTGACCATCGGGTTTCCGTCCCGCGACCGGATCGGCGAGAAAGGCTACCCGGGTGCCACCATCGGGAGGAACGCGGTCCTCCGGTCGGGGACCATCGTCTACTGCGACGTGACGATCGGCGAGGAGTTCCAGACCGGCCATAATGTGTTGATCCGCGAGAAGACGACCATCGGGGACCGCGTCGCGATCGGGACGGCGGCGGTGGTCGAGGGTGACTGCACGATCGGTGACGATGTCCGCCTCCAGAGCCTGGTCTATATTCCTACCGGCGCCCGGATCGGCAACCGGGTCTTTGTCGGCCCGAACGCCGTGCTGACAAACGACCGCTACCCCCCGGGCCCCCACGAGTCTCTCCGCGGTCCGGTGATCGGGGACGACGCCGTCATCGGTGCGAACGCGACGATCCTCCCCGGCGTCGTCGTCGGCGAGGGAGCGTTCGTCGCCGCCGGTGCGGTGGTGACAAAGGACGTCCCACCGGGGGTGCTCGCGGTCGGTGCGCCGGCACGGTTCCGGCCGCTGCCCGCGGAGGCAAGGCGGTGCCGGTGAAGATCCCCATCGCCCGACCGCTCGTCGGGGAGGAGGAGGTCGAGGCCGTCGCCCGCGTGATGCGGTCGGGGATGCTGGCCCAGGGATCGGTCGTCACGGAGTTTGAGTCGCGGTTTGCGGAGTACTGCGGTGCTGCCCACGGGATTGGCGTCAACTCAGGGACGACGGCGCTCCATGCGGCCCTCCTTGTCGCCGGCGTCGGGCCGGGGAACTCGGTGGTCGTGCCGGCGTTCACGTTCTTTGCGACGGCGTCCGCGGTCTCGATGTGCGGGGCGACGCCGCTTTTTGCAGACGTCGATCCCGCGACATTCAACATCGACCCGGAGTCGGTCGAAAACCTCATCCGGCCCGAGACCCGGGCGGTCATCGGGGTCCACCTCTTTGGGCAGCCGTTCGACGTCGCCGCCGTCCGCGAGATCTGCGAGGACCGCGACCTCGTCCTCATCGAGGACGCGGCCCAGGCACACGGTGCGGAGTATCACGGGAAGCGGGCGGGGAGCCTCGCCGACATTGGCTGCTTCTCGTTCTACCCGACGAAGAACATGACCACCGGTGAAGGGGGCATGGTCACGACCGACGACGACCTCCTTGCGGAGAAGGTCCGGCTCCTCATCAACCACGGGCAGAGCAAAAAATACCTCCATACCGTCATCGGCTACAACTACCGGATGACGAACATCGCCGCCGCCATCGGCCTCGTGCAGGTCGAGCGGGTCGAGGGATTCAACGAGCGGAGGATCTACAACGCTCGCTACCTCGACCGGCATCTGGCAGGCACGGGGCTCGTCACTCCTCACGTTGCGCCGGGCGTCCGGCACGTCTACCACCAGTACGTGGTGAGGCTCCCCGCTGGCTACCCGCTCTCGAGGGACGCGTTCATGACCGCTCTTTCCGAGCGGGGGATCGGGACCGCCGTCCATTACCCCATCCCTGTCAACCGGCAGCCGGTCTACCAGGGCGAAAACCCTTCCTGCCCGGTCGCAGACGACCTTGCGGCATCGGTCGTGAGCCTGCCGGTCCACCCCTCGGTGACGGACGACGAACTGGCCTGTATCTGCGATGTGATCCGAGGACTGCAGTGAACTGTTAATCCCGGACATGTCGCTCACAATCGAGCCATAAAAAGACTAAAGCGGACCCCCGGCAAACTTCATTGCTATGCGCTACATCGTCACCGGCGGGGCCGGGTTCATCGGCTCAAACCTTGCAGATACCCTGGCACAGCACCATGACGTCGTCATCATCGACAACTTCGCGACCGTGCCAGGCCGGGTGAACATCGAGCACCTCCTGGACCACCCCCGGGTGACGTTCGTCGAGGGGAGCATCACCGATCTCGACCTCCTGATGGAGGTCTTCCCCGGCGCGGACGGCATCTTCCACCAGGCGGCCATCCCCTCGGTGCCGCGGTCGGTGAAGGACCCCCTTGCCTCGAACGAGGCGAACGTGACCGGCACGCTCGACGTCCTCGTGGCGGCGAAGGACTGCGGGGTGCCCGCCGTCATCGCGGCGTCGTCCTCTTCGGTCTACGGCGACACCCCGGTCCTCCCCAAGCACGAGGGCATGGTCGGAAACCCGCTCTCCCCCTACGCCGTCACGAAGTTCGCGGACGAGTGCTACGGGAAGGTCTTCTCGGACCTTTATGGTATCAGGACGGTCTTCCTGCGCTACTTCAACGTCTTCGGCCCCCGGCAGGACCCGAAGTCCGAGTACGCGGCGGTGATCCCGAAGTTCGTCACCCGGCTGCTTGCCGGCGAGCCCCCGGTCATCTACGGCGACGGGGAGCAGACCCGCGACTTCACCTTCGTCGCCGACGTGGTGCAGGCGAACATCAGGGCGATGGAGAGCGACGCCCGCGGGGTCTTCAACGTCGCCGGCGGCCGCCGGATCAGTCTGAACGAGCTCGCGTCGATCCTGATGGAACTCACCGGCACCAGGTGCGAGCCCATCTACGAGGCGCCGCGCGCGGGCGACATCCGCGACTCGCTCGCCGATATCAGCCGGGCCCGGGAGGCCTTCGGCTACGACCCGCAGTACCCGGTCGAGGAAGGGCTCCGGCAGGCGGTGGCCTGGTTCCGGGAGCGGGCGTAAGAGAGGTCTCGCCGGCAACATCCCACCCGCCCGCCCGGATACTCCTGATGCCTGACCCATTTACTCAGATTCAAGTCCAGAAGTACAGTTTCCACCAGACTTCTCCCCGGCGCCCGCATAACGAACCATAGCCTTCAAATGCAAGACCGGGAAATATTCTACACCACTAACATTCGCGGGAGACCCGTCAGTATGGTTCAGGGAGCACTCAAGGATACAACCGTCTGCGTCGTCGGCCTGGGATACGTCGGATACCCTCTCGCCGACGCGTTCTCGCGGCATGTGAAGACAATCGGCTACGACCTCGACGCGAAGAAGATCGCCCGGATCAACGCCGAGCCCGGCAACAACGTCCTCGCCACCACGGACCCTGCCAGGATCGCTGAGGCCGACGTCGTGATCATCGCCGTCCCCACCCCGGTGACGAAGGCGAAAGACCCCGACATCTCCTACGTGGTCTCGGCCGCCGAGACCGTCGGCCGGCACATGAAGGACGGCGCCATCGTCGTCCTCGAGTCGACCGTCTACCCCGGCCTCACCGAGGAGGTGATGGTCCCGACCCTGGAAGAGGCCTCCGGCAGGACCTGCGGGAAGGACTTCTCCGTCGGCTACTCGCCCGAGCGGATCAACCCGGGCGACGCCGAGCACGTTCTGGAGAAGATCACGAAGATCGTCGCCGGCATGGACCCGGCAACCACCGAGCACCTCGCGGCCCTCTACGGCCTCGTGACCAACGTCTACGTCGCCCGCGACATCAAGACCGCCGAGGCGGCGAAGGTGATCGAGAACGTCCAGCGCGATATCAACAT
Source organism: Methanoculleus sp. (assembly GCF_035363275.1). Taxonomy (NCBI): domain Archaea; kingdom Methanobacteriati; phylum Methanobacteriota; class Methanomicrobia; order Methanomicrobiales; family Methanomicrobiaceae; genus Methanoculleus; species Methanoculleus sp. Next base: position 63,739 of record NZ_DAOSET010000003.1, read on the forward strand.
CGCCCTGATGAACGAGCTCTCGATCATCTTCCGCAGGATGGGGATCGAGACGAAGGCGGTGCTCGAGGCCGCCGGGACCAAGTGGAACTTCCACAACTACCGCCCCGGCCTCGTCGGCGGCCACTGCATCCCCGTCGACCCCTACTACCTCGTCTACAAGGCCGAGGAACTCGGCTACCACCCGCAGGTGATCCTGGCCGGCCGCGCGATCAACGACAGTATGCCCCGGCACGTCGCCGATATCGCGATCAAGGAGCTGAACCGGGCCGGCAAGGTGATCCGGGACTCAAAGGTCCTCATCCTGGGCCTGACCTACAAGGAGAACGTCCCCGACACCCGCGAGAGCCCGGCCGGCGAGATGGTCCACGAGCTCAAGGAGTTCGATATCGACGTCTACGGCTACGACCCGCTTCTCTCGCCCGCGGAGATCGAGCGGTTCGGAGCGAAACCGGTCGCCTCGCTCCAGGGGCTCGACGGCCCGGTGGACTGTATTATTATTAATTCGCCGCACGGGGTGTTTGCATCGCTGACGCTGGATGCGGTGCTTGCGATCTGCAACGGGAAGCCTATCATCGTGGACGTGACCGGAATGTTGCGGAAGAACGGCGAGGTGCAGAAGGGGTGCGTGTATCGTACCCTCTAACTATACTTTTGCAGAAAAGAAGAAAACAACGAATGCCCGCAACTTAAAAAAAAAGGATTAAATTAGCGCCGAATTTCTGCATCCTGCTCCCCAAAACGATAAATACCAATCAGTGATATTAATGCTATGCTTCTCTGGATCGGCCTGGGGCTCATCATGGCTGCGCTCATACCCTATAGCATATTCTTCGTCGGGATCAGCATCGGCAGAAAACCCGGAGCGCCGCCGGCACTCAAGGAGTATCCACCAATAAGCATTGTCATATCGGCATACAATGAAGAGGCTGTTATCCACAAGCGTGTCGAAAACATTCTCGAATCCTCGTACCCATCGGACAGGTACGAAGTGATCTTCGTGGATGACTGCTCCTCCGACAACACCCGGGCGCTTGCAGAGGAGGCGTTCAGGAAGGCCGGTATCACTCACCGGATCATCGCGAATACCGAGCGCCTGGGCACAAACCGCTCGTATAACAAGGCGATGCAGCTGGCACGCTTCCCGATCGTCGTCACCACGGACGCGGACGTCTTCTTCGAGCGAAGAGCGCTCGAACACCTGATTGCCCGGCTCGTCAGCGATGATCGTATCGCTGCGGTCTGCGGCGACCTCCACCCTCTCCCCGGCGACGGCTCTCATCCCGCACAGATGGAGAGCGCTTACCGGAACTACTACGGGCGGATGTGCAGCTGGGAGAGTGCCGTCGACTCCACCTACACGTTCAATGGTGCGCTCGTCGCGTTCAAGCGTGATCTCGTGACCAGGATCGACGACAAGCGCGGGGCGGACGACGCAAACACGGCGTTTGAGGCGATCCGCCGCGGGTTCCGGGCGGCGTACGAGCCCGGGGCTCTGGTGTATGAGGACATACCCCGGGACTTCCACAAGCAGTACCGGCAGAAGATCCGCCGGGCAACCCGTCTGATCGAGGCGACGACCGCGAACCTCGATCTCCTGAGGCACGCCCGTCCGTTCTCGCGGTTCTTTTACCCGCTGCGGATCTACATGTACCTCGCAACGCCGGCCCTCTTCTTCGTCGGCAGCGCCCTCTTCATCGTAGGGCTCGCCCTGGCATACCCGATCCTCGCTCTCGGGGTGCTCTGCCTCGCCGCCCTGGTCGGTTACTTCCGGAGGAGCAGCACGCTCGTCTCCTTCGCCACGAACCAGGTCTACCTCGCCAAAGGACTGCTCAACCTCGGGAAAGACATGCGGGTCTGGGAGAGCACGTCGACCAAACCGGGAACCGGGTAGCCGGCCCGGCATCCCCGTTGCCAGGGACCCTGGAACCATCGATTTTTATCCGCGACACGTTCCGGCATGATAACCCGGACCATGCAAGAGAAATATATCATCCTGCAGATAGACTCTCTTATCCATGTGCGGCATTGCCGGGCAACTGCACCTTGCGGGAGGAGCGGCCGATCCGGATCTGGTCCGGCGGATGTCCGACCTCATCAGGCACCGCGGGCCCGACGGGGACGGGATCTACGTAGACGGGACGGTAGCGCTTGCCCACCGCCGCCTGGCAATCATCGATCTCTCCAAAGAAGGGCACCAGCCGATGCAGAACGAGGACGGGACGCTCCGGCTGGTCTTCAACGGGGAGATCTACAACTACCGGGAGCTCATCGAGGAGCTCGCCTCGTGCGGCCACCGGTTCCGGTCAAAGACCGACACCGAGGTGATCCTCCACGCCTACGAGGAGTGGGGGGTCGAGTGCCTCGCCCGGTTCAACGGGATGTGGGCGTTCGCCCTCTGGGACGGCCGGCGCCGCGAGCTCTTCTGTGCCCGCGACCGCCTGGGGATCAAACCGTTCTACTACGCCATGGCCGGCGGCTCGTTCCTCTTTGCGTCCGAGATCAAGGCGCTCCGCGCTGCTCCCGGCGTCGGGAGACGCCCCGACGAGGAGATGGTCGCTGCGTTCCTCGCGTGGGGCCTCGCGGACCACACCGCCCGGACGATGTTTGAGGGAGTGCTCCAGCTCCTCCCGGCACACTACATGATCGTCGGGGAGAGCGGGATCGTGGAGCATGCGGCGTTCTGGGAAGCAACCTTCAGTCCCGCCCTTGAATCGGAGCCCGGTTCCGACGAACGCCTGTCCGGTGAGTTCTTAAGCCTCCTTGAAGACGCGGTCGACCTCCACCTGCGTAGCGACGTGCCCGTCGGGACCTGCCTCTCCGGCGGACTGGACTCATCCACCCTCACGGTGCTCATCAACCGGGCGCTCCGCCGCGGCTCTCCCGGCAGGGAGCCCCCGCGCCAGAACACGTTCTCGGCCTGTTTCGAGGACAAACGGTGTGACGAGAGCGCCTACATAGATATCGCCGTGGAGAACTCGGGTGTCAGGTCGCACCGGGTCTACCCGGCCGCCGATGCGATCTGGGCGGATATCGAGCACCTGCTCTACATCAACGACGAGCCATTTGCCGCCCTGACGCTGTACTCCCAGTACTGCGTCATGCGGCTTGCCCGGGACGAGGTGAAGGTGGTGCTCGACGGGCAGGGAGCCGACGAACTCCTCGCAGGCTACATCGCCTACCAGTACTGCCATATCAGGGAGCTGGTCCGGGGATTCCATATCCTGCGGGCCGCACGCGAGACCCTCGGGACACTCAGACACCACAGTGATTTCCTCTCGTACACCCTGACACAGCTCTTTGCCCGCAAGAAGCACCGGAGCCTGATCCGGATGGAAGGGTCAGGCACTCCCCGCTATCACGGCACCCTGAGCGAGGTCCTGGAGACCGACCTGATGCGGGCGAACCTGCCGTATCTGCTCCACTGGGAGGACAGGACGAGCATGGCCTTCTCGATAGAAGCCCGGGTGCCGTTCCTCGACTACCGGGTCGTGGAATTTCTGGCGTCATTGCCCGCCGACCAGAAGATCAGGGGCGGCGTGACCAAGTTCATCCTCCGGCGGGCGATCCGGGGGCTGGTTCCCGAAGTGATCCGGTGCAGGATGGACAAAAAAGGGTTCGCCACTCCCGAGGAGGTCTGGATGCAGGGGGACATGAGCGAGAAGGTTCTTGAGATTCTGTCGTCCGAGGCGTTTAAGAGCCGCCCCTACTGGGATGCTGACGCAGTAGCAGAGAGTTACCGGGCCTTTCTCCAGGGGAAGGCGCCCTACTCGTCCGAGATCTGGCGTATGGTCTGCTGTGAACTCTGGCTGCGCCGGTTCATCGATCCGGCAGCATAGCCCCGGCAAGGAGGAAGGGAGATCTCCTCTATCAGATCTGGCCCAGGCGGACGTACTGTCTCAGCCCATAACTCGCAAAACTGTAGGTATATTGTATCGCGCGGACGATGCCGGACGGCCCCTTTCGGTAGAGTCCCATCCCGATGAGCATGTTCCTGAAATAGTGAAAGACCAGTTTCACGTTCCTCACGAGCAGCGCCCGCGAGGATATCTTCATGCCCTGGAGGTCTTCTGACGCGTTCCGTCCGATCGTCTCGAAGCGCTCCTTCTTCTCCGCAGGATAGTCCTCAAAGTAGCCGCGATGGTGGTAGATCGCCTTCGGGACGAACCGGATCTTTCCGTTGACGACCGCTTTCTCGTGGATCGCGCCGTAATACCGCAGCCTGTCCCTCTTCGCAAGCCTGACGTGGATCTCGGGGTGCCCGCACGGCGTCTCAAGGACCGTGCCGTCAGGGAGGACGTCGTGCCTGAGAAACGAGTAGGCGTCGTACTTCGGGGAGGATGCAAGGTCCCTGAGGCTCTCCAGGAGCCCCGGCTCGAGCGTCTCGTCGGGATCGAGGATGAAGACCCAGTCGTTTCGCGCCCGCTCGATGCCGCAGTTCCGCTCGATGGCAAAACTGCCGGAGAACTTCCGCTGGATCAGGACGGCGCCGTACTTCCCGGCAACGCCGGCCGTATTGTCCTCGCTCTGCCCGTCGACGATGACGATCTCATCGACGTACGCAGAGATCATCTCAAGCGACCGGGCGAGAGCCTCTTCTTCGTTCTTTGTGATAAGGCAGGCTGAGATCCCCATGCTATCACCGCTTCCTCTCTCGATTCTCAACGTTCTCGAGGGTTCTCGTATAGATGCTCTGCACGGTGCCGGCGATCCGGGCCCACGAGAACTGGTCCACCGCCTTCTTGCGGGCCGCAACCCCCATCTCCCTCCGGGCGGCATCGTCGGTCAGGAGACGCGCCAGCGCACCGGCGAGCCCGTCGGGGTCTCTCGGCTCCACGAGGAGCCCGGTCCTGCCGTCGGTGACCAGATGCGGTATGCCCCCGACATTCGTCCCCACGAGAGGCCGGCCGCACGCCATCGCTTCGAGCCCCGCGATGCTGGTCGCCTCTTTGAGGGAGGGGAGAACCACGACGTCCGCCGCCGTATACCACGACGGCATCTCGGCGTTCGGGACCGAACCGGCAAAGATGATCTGGTCCTCGATGCCGAGTTCACGGGCCCTCTTCCGGAGCAGGGCCAGCTGGTCGGGATACGATCCCCCGACGACGAAGAACCTGGCCTCCGGGCATTGCCGGAGAACCGCCGGAACCGCCTCAACCAGGTATCTGACACCGTTCTTCGGCTCGAGGCGGCGGGGGCAGAGCACGATCCGGGTGTCCGGTGCGAGGGCGTACTGCTGCCGGAGGTCCCTGGGCGGAACCTCCGGCGAAAATTTATCCGTATCCACCCCGTTCGAGACGAACGTGATCTTCTGCCGGGGAACCCCGAGCGACCCGACCGCCCCGGCAAGTTCGTCGCTGGGGGTGATGATCTGGTCCATACGGCTGTAGACCCACCGGTACAGCCCTAACATCCTTCCCCGCTCGAGGCGGTCCAGGAACCCGGAGGTATGCTCGGTCGCAATCCCGGGCACCCCCGGCTGCAGCCTCGACACGAACCCGTCGGGGAATACGTAGTGCGAGTGCAGGAGATCGATCTTCTTTCTCCTGATGATGCGCCGGACGCTGAAGTATTCAAACAGGGCAAATGCCGGATACAGCAGCACGGTGTTCCGGGGCAGGTAGACCCTGACGACGTGGAGGCCGTCGATCGTCTCTTCTCCCGGAGCAAGGAGGGAATCGCGGAACGTAACTATGGTGACGTCGTTCCCGAGAGCCCGGAGCGCTCTGGCAAGCTCGTAGACATGTGCTGCGATCCCCCCGACATTCGGGAGAAAATCGACCGAAAGTATGCAGATATTGAGCCCCATTCGCTCCCCTAACTACATTTACATCAGGCTCATTATATGTCTTCCCAGATGGGGGCCGAAAGAGCAGCTGGCCCCGGCGGGATAATCGCAACAACAGCGCTATATATGGCACCGGACCAATGAATGGAATACCGCACCAACCATGCAGGTGAACCATGAGCGGCGTTGCAATTATCCTCGGGACACGGCCTGAGATCATCAAAATGTCTCCGATCATCAGGGAATATGAAAGGAGAGGAGATGACTACTTCATCCTTCATACCGGCCAGCATTACTCCTACTCAATGGACAGGATCTTCTTTGAGCAGCTGCACCTCCCGGAGGCGCGGTACAACCTCAACGTGGGGTCGGGCCTGCAGGGGGAGCAGACCGGAAAGATGCTCGGCCAGATCGAGCGGGTCCTGATCGAAGAGGAGCCGCGTGCGGTTCTCGTCCAGGGGGACACCAACACGGTGCTCGCGGGAGCGCTCGCCGCAGTGAAACTCCATATCCCTGTTGGGCACGTCGAGGCCGGCCTGCGGAGCAACGACCGGAGAATGCCGGAGGAGATCAACCGCATCCTGGCGGACCACGCTTCGGATTACCTGTTTGCGCCGACGGAGGCGTCGCGGCAGAACCTTGTGCATGAGGGCATACCTGATGAGAAGGTCTTCGTCTGCGGCAACACGGTCGTCGATGCGCTCTTCCAGAACCTCTCGATCAGCGAAGAGACGATAGATCCGCTTAAAGAACTGGGGGTCTGCCCGGGCGGCTACTTCCTCGTCACCGCCCACCGGCAGGAGAACGTCGACGACGCGAGAAGACTCGGGAATATCCTCAAGGGTCTTGAGCGTATCGCGGCCGATTACGCGATGCCGGTGATCTATCCCATGCATCCCCGGACGAGGAAGATGATGGAGCAGTTCGGCTTACGGGCCGGCTCCATCCGCTGCGTCGAGCCTCTCGACTACCTCTCTTTCCTCCAGCTAGAGAAGCACGCAGGACTGATCCTGACCGACTCCGGTGGAGTCCAGGAGGAGGCATGTATTCTCCACACGCCCTGCGCGACGCTCCGGGAGAACACGGAGCGACCGGAGACGGTGGCTGTCGGGGCGAATATCCTGGTGGGGACCGACCCGAAGGCGATTTCGGAGGGGGTGCGGACGATGATGGAGAGAGAGCGCGTCTGGCAAAATCCCTACGGCGATGGGACGGCAGGAAAGAGGATCGTGGAGATCGTCGGGACAGAGGGTCGCTTCACATCAAAAGGAAGGGTAGTATGAACCTGAAACTCCGCGAACGCGCAGGGGTCGCGGTCATGCAGGCAGGGCGGAGATTCGGGATTGGTACGGTCAGGATCCCATTCGGCGTGCTCCACGGGAAACGGTGGCAGTTCACGTCCTCTATCCCTTCCTGTGCACTTGGAACCTATGAACAGCATATTGCAGCCGTGCTGCAGGACAGGTTGAAAGAAGGGATGGTCTTCTTCGATATCGGTGCAAACGTTGGATACTATACCCTGTTTGCCTCCACCCTCGTCGGCGATGACGGGCGGGTGGTTGCGTTTGAACCGGAGCCGGAGAACATGCGCCTGCTCATTGAGCACACCAGGATCAACAGGAGCACCAACGTCTTGCCTGTGCAGAAAGCATTATCAGATGCTCCCGGCATACTCCGGTTCGACGGAACCGCACATACGATGTGCAGGTTGTCTGACGGTGGCAATATCGAGGTCGAGTGTACCACTCTCGATGCATTCATCCAGGAGAGCGGGGTCCCCCCGGAGATTCTGAAGATGGATATCGAGGGAGCGGAGGTGCGTGCGTTGCACGGCGCTGATGCCTGCCTATCGGAGATCCGGCCGGAGATTATACTCTCGATACATGACGGGCTATTAGATGAGTGCCTGGGCATCCTTTCGGGATATGACTATACCGTTGAGCAACTCTCGCCCGACGACCTGTACTGTGTGCCGCTGGAGGAAAAAAGGGGTAAGAAGCCAATCAATTCGCACCCGCCCAGATTTGACGAACCCTCCCGCGATTAACCTGTTTAAACAAAACTCCCCAGGAGAACCGAGATAATCTTCAGCTCATATTTTCTATCGAATTTACTCTTTTTATCCCTCAGAACCGTATCAGAGAGAGCCAGCATCGTCTCCAGAAGGAGCGCTACCACAATAATGCCCCTTTTTATCGTATTCAGCGAAGCGTAGTTCCTGATGTAGTAGAGTTCGCTCTTGATCGACCAGTATCTTGCCCAACTCTTCAGGTTCAGGTTCTTAATGCAGGATTCGCCCTTGTGAATGACCCCGGCACCAGGATTCAAGAGCAACTTCCAGCCACGCTCGGCAAGTTTAGACCCGATGATGTACTCCTCCCAGTAGAGGAAGGTGTTCTCATCGAAGAGGCCGACGTCTGCAATCGCCCGGCTCCGGAACAGAATGCAGGAACCTCCCAGAACACCGAACTCTTTTGGTCGATCGAAAGCGTAATCGTAATTAAAGTGTCTCTTCAAGATCCGGTTCTCTTTAAACAACCTCTGACCGATAAAGGTGTAAACGAATATGAAGTCGAGGAAACCAGGGGTATTTCCCGTGCAGGTTCTTTGTATCTCACCGGTCGTTGATTTGAGCACCGGGCTCACGGCCCCGATACGGTTATCCCTGCTGGCCGATTCGACAAGTTTATTGAGCACCTCTCTGTCATTGAGGATGACGTCGTTATTCAGGATGAGAATATATTCGGATGTAAGGATATCGAGGGCAAACCTGATGCCGATGTTGTTGCCCCTGGCGTAGCCGTAATTCTCATTGTTTTTAATCAGTATAAGCCGCCGGCGAGGATCTAACTGATGATACGTGGATAGATCGGGCCTGCACCTATCGGCTTCACCCTCTGACAGTTCAAATAGATGGATAGGGGTGTCATCAGCAGGTTCTGCCTCATCGGTCCCTTCGCAAAAACGCCGGATATTCTCTATTGAGCGATCAGTCGAGCGGTTATCGACCAGTACGATATCGTAGTCGGCATTGGATAGCTGGTGGACAGATCGGATACATTGAACCGTATCCGTCCATCCGTTCCAGTTTAAAATTATGATTGCAACGCGAGGCATTATGCTCATTTATATCGATTATACCTATCATTATACATTCTGCTATCGTACAGGATATCTTGCACACGAGAACCGTTCTTAGATCATTCCCGGGCTGGAGATCCACCGGAGCGAGACATCCCCGCCTTCATTGTCCTGCGGCATGCACCGTAACCGGTTCTGCATATCATACTGACGTTGTGCCGCCCCTCCGTGTTGCCTTGATGATATACTGAACCGTTAAGAACGACCCCGCCGGTAGATACCTGCCCAAAGAGTTATTCAGCCTTCTGTCAATCTTATCGAGGTGTCCACTCCCGAACTTCGGTTGCACCGAGATAACACTCAAACCAGCTTGTTGAAACAGGTTACACATCTCCCGTCTCGTGAAAAAACGGAGATGCGAACGATCCAGAATCCCTGCGTCCGCGTACTCAAACTTATCATAGAGCACCAGGTCGAGCAGTACCCTGTAATTCTTAATGTTCGGAATACTGGCAATGATATATCCCGTGCTATTAAGGAAAGATGAATAGCGCTTTAGAACGGCAGCAGGATCCACGAGATGCTCCAGAACATCACCTAAAATGATGTAATCAAAATGATCTTCTTCGAAGGCCGGTTCGATCTCTTCGACGTCACCGACCAGAAAGCCATCAAGTTGATCGCAATTGCCTCGTAAACAATCGTAGTTAATCTCTATTCCGACGATTTCTCTGGCTTTATTGAGTTCTCGTAATGTTATAAGCGTATTTCCATTCCCACAACCGATTTCCAGCACACTGTGGTCCCCATCGGGGATGAAAGAAATTATGTCCCACCGAATGCTGGAGAAATAGCCGCTCTCTTTATCCTGATACAGTTCGTTTCTGGACATGCTCTTCACCGGATGAGGTTATCTCTCGAGCTTCTTCCCACGGAGTTGCAACTCAGCAGTCTTATCCCTCGCAATGGGGTTTGAGGAAGAGACTGCCGACTCCGGGCCAGGTTCTCCAGTAAAGTCCTGTCGGAAACCGTTGTTCTTGACCATCAGGCTTGCCCGCAACAGACTCTCAAACGTCCCGGCATCGCTCCAGAACCCCGGAAGAACCGAGAACTCCATCGCATTCCGCTGGACGTAGGCGTTGTTCACGTCCGTGATCTCGAGTTCGCCCCGCCCGGACGGCTTGAGTGTCTTGATGATTGCAAAGACCCCGGCATCGTAGAGGTAGAGCCCGGTCACCGCGAGGTTCGACTTCGGGGTCCGGGGCTTCTCCTCGATCCCGAGCACCTTATTCCCCCTAACCTCGGCAACCCCGAACCGGTGGGCGTCGGGGACCTCTTTTAAGAAAATCTTCGCCCCGGACGCGAACGCCTCGACATCTTTCCGGATATCGTCCTGGAAGATGTTGTCGCCGAGGATCACCGCGACGTTGTCCGTCCCTGCCCAGGACTCCGCGAGCCCCAGGGCCTGGGCAATCCCGCCGGCACCTTCCTGAATTTCGTAGGTGAGCCGGACCCCGAACTCCTTGCCCGACCCCAGGAGCTCGAGGAAGTGGCCCACGTGCCCCCTCCCGGAGACGATCATAATGTCCTTGATCCCCGCCGCAACGAGGGTCTGGAGGGGGTAGTAGATCATCGGCTTGTCGTAGACGGGCAGCAGGTGCTTGTTCGTCACCTTTGTCAGGGGGTAGAGGCGGGACCCGGTCCCGCCCGCGAGAATGATGCCTTTCATGGGTCTTCTCACCGTTGGGCGCAGGTAGTCTTCGAGCGCCCCTTTCCAGGGGCGCATGGGGCTGGTCTTCGTGTTCACGAGCACTGAGTAGGCCGGGCGCTTCGCCTTCCGCGGGAACTCGTCGCTCGTGCAGGGGACGATGTTCGGGGCAAAGGCCCGGGCAAACTCGTACCACGAGCAGACGCCGTCGTTCGTGACATGGTAGATCCCCGGTGGGCAGTCGGCGATCTCGGCTGTCTTTTGGGCCAGGTCCGCCGTGTAGGTGGGCTTCCCCGCCTGGTCGGTCACCACCCGGACGGTTTCATTCTCACGCGAGAGGTGCCGGATCGTCTCGACGAAGTTCTTGCCGTGCCGGCCGAAAAGCCAGGAGGTCCGGATGATCCGGTAGTCGTCCATGTTCTGTGCGATCTTCTGCTCGCCGCGGAGTTTCGAGGCGCCGTAGACATTGATCGGGTTCGGTTCGTCGGACTCGACGTATTCCGTCTTTGTGCCGTCAAAGACGTAGTCGGTGCTGTAGTGGACGAGCACCGCGCCCACTACGCGGCAGGCGGCGGCGATGTAACCCGGTGCGTCGCCGTTGACGGCAAACGCCGTCTCGGGGTCGTCCTCGCACCCGTCGACGTTCGTGTACGCCGCCGCGTTGATGACGAGGTCGGGCTTCATCTCAAGGATATAGGCCTTCACCGCGGCCTCATCGATGACATCGAGGTCCGTATGCTCGCAGAGCCGGGCGCCGGGGAAGACCGCCGCGAGGTCGTGCCCCAGCATGCCGCCGGCGCCGAGGATCAGGACGCCCCTTTCTGCCTGCTCAACGTTCTGTACGCTCACTGTATCTTCCTCATCCAGAAACTTCCAGGCTGGATCTTCTCACGGTTGTAGGTGCTGAACGCTTCCTCAAGGAGCTCCGGGTGGCTCCTGTGCATGTAGTAGCCGCCCCAGACTACTTTGAATGCAGGATTGTACGTTAAAAACGCCTGGAGGAGATACTGCTCTGTCCAAAAAAGATGGTGCCAGCAGATCCACTCTTTAGGGTATTCAAAAGGTAAGAAAATATCGTGAACGTGAATAAGTACACCTTTATTCAGTCTCGGCAGGATCTCGTTATATTCGTATTGGACATCGCTGCCTACTTTTAAGACGTGGCTCGAGTCGATAAAGAGAATATCATTCTCACCCAGCCTCTCGAAGACCGAAAACGGGACATTCTGCACAGGCTCTTCGATCAGGCGGGATAAATTTGGAAAACCATCCTGCAATACGCGATTTGGATAGGGTTCAATGGCGATTAACTCGCAGGCGTACTCTGGATCTTCTTCCTTGTTCTTCCGGATTGCCGATGCCGCCAGGTACGTGGAGTTCCCGGACCCGATCTCGATGATTCTTTCTGGTTTAAAATGTCGTATGGTGCAGTATAAGATCTCGCCATCAACGCTCTCAAAGCCGCCATTATTTACGAAGTAATCGAACGGCCTGCCGGTTTTGCGGGTTGGAAACCGGTCATATTCCGGTTTGTAGTTCTCGTGGAACCGGGAGAGCAATGCAGTCTGGGACTGCTCATCCATATCAATCCCGACTAATGACGATGATCTCTCCCATAATCGATCATCCAGATGCCTGACATCGGGTATGGGCTGATAGAAATGGTTCGGCACAATATGAATCCCTAACCGCTCCCACAGCCCGAACGACCTGCTCAAAACGGTGCCGAGCAACCATTGGTAGTATTTTATCAATTTCGTCACAGAGTCAACCTCATAATCATCTATCTTGTCTTCAGCGGCCGCCACCACCATTCGTTCTCTGCGTACCATTCGATCGTCGCCGCGAGGGCGTCATCAAAGGTATACGCCGGCTCCCAGCCGAGCGCCCGGAGCTTCCCGAAGTCGAGCGAGTAGCGGAAGTCGTGCCCCTTCCGGTCGGGCACGTACTCGATCATCGACTCGTCCTTCCCCAGGAGTTCGAGGATCTTTTCGGTGATCTCGAGGTTCGTCTTCTCCGCGCCGCCGCCGATGTTGTAGACCTCCCCCGGCTCCCCGTGCTGGAGGATGAAGTCGATGGCCCGGCAGTGGTCGAGGACGTAGAGCCAGTCGCGGATGTTCTTCCCCGTGCCGTAGACCGGGACCTTCTTCCCCTCGATGAGGTTCGTCGCAAAGAGCGGGATCAGCTTCTCGGGGAACTGGTAGGGGCCGTAGTTGTTGGTGCACCGGGTGACGATCACCGGGAGGCCGTGGGTGATGAAGAACGACCGGGCGAGCAGGTCGGAGCCGGCCTTGCTCGACGAGTATGGGCTGGAGGGGTTCAGGTTGTCGGTCTCCACAAACGAACCCTCAGGGGTGCTCCCGTAGACCTCGTCCGTCGAGACGTGGATGAACCGCCTGACACCGTGCTTCAGCGCGTAATCGAGCAGGGTGAAGGTGCCGAGGACGTTCGTCCGCACAAAGGTGGAGCCGTCGGCGATCGAGCGGTCGACGTGGCTCTCCGCGGCGAAGTGGACGACGGTCTTTATCGGGTGGTTCCGGAAGACGGCTGCTACCGTGCCGGGGTCGCAGATGTCGCCATGGACGAAGGTGTAGTTCGGATTATCGGCAACATCCCGGAGGCTCTCCGGGTTGCCTGCGTACGTCAGTGCGTCGAGGTTAACGATCGGGGTCTCGGGATGCTCCGCGAGCATATGGCAGATGAAGTTGCTGCCGATGAACCCCGCGCCGCCAGTGACGAGCATGGTCATTTTTGCCGCCCCTCATCCGTGCTTCAGGCCGGGGGCAAGCCCCCAGTCGTAGGGGATCTCGGCGGTGTCCGGGGGCAGCCGGAACTCGTCGGGCTCCTGGTAGTTGTAGGGGAGGGTCGGGATGCTCACGAAGAACGCCGTCTCGGTGCCGATTGCCTTGAACCCATGGTAGACGCCTGGCGGGACGCTGAGGAGGATAGGGTTCTTGTCACCGACGAAGAACTCCATGAGACTCTTGTAGGTGGGGGAGTCCTCGCGGGCGTCGTAGAGCGCGACCTTCATCATCCCGTGGACGCAGGTGAAGTTGTCGGTCTGCTTCTTGTGGTAGTGCCACGCCTTGACGACGCCCGGGTAGGCCGTCGTGCAGTAGACCTGGCCGAACTGCTCGAAGATTGCGTCGTCGCAGCGGAGGATCTCCATCAGCCAGCCGCGCTCGTCAGGGATGACGCTGAGTTTCTTGATCTTGACACCGTCAATAGTGCTCTTCATCGTTGTCACCACGATTTTCGCAATAGCCAACCGGGAACCTACAGCCTCATGCACCAGCAGTCTAAAAGGTCTGTAGCCAGTTCATCCACTCCTTAAGGTACACTGTGAAAATTTCTGTTTCCGATTTTTTTGTCCGTATGTGAAGGTCTATGATTTACATTTTGGCAAACATTGAACGCAAGCAGGACCGAATCCCGATAAATCACGCCTCAAAGATTCAACCGGGGGTCCGGGATGAACTCCATACCTGATATCTTGTTTAAGAGTACTGTTACAAATACAATTCTATCCACTTGCTACCGAACGTGGACTGAATAGTTACGCTCATTGGGTGGTTCTCCTGACAATCACCTTCACCGCACCTTTACTGAACGAGGATCGTTCAACCGGAGGTCCACCCTTCAAGAAGCCCCGGAGATCAGGGCATCCCGGGACCGATGAGGGGTGAAGAGGGGGATCATCTTTAACTGTTTCTAATCGATCGCAAGGGTGCAAGACCAATGAGA
>NZ_DAOSET010000004.1:0-57050 GCF_035363275.1 Methanoculleus sp.
ACGGCATTCATCCCCTCACTAAAGTGGGGGGCCTTCTGCCTGTTTTCTTCGTAAACAGGATGTCGAGAGACTTTAACCGCCCGAACCGGGCACGAGAAAAAAAGGATTTGATGCCGATCCTGTCACATCAGTACTTATACCACCGGCCCTTCTCGTCGTACTCGCCCTGCGGCATGCGCGCCCCGTCGGCGACATGGTTGCGGAAGAAGCTTGCTTTGTAGGCGTAGAGGAAGGCCGAGTAGACGGCGATAACCACCGCATAGACGGCCGCGGTGATCCAGATCCCTTCTGTCCCGATGAGAGCGAGGATATCCTCGGGCATCACCGTCTGGAGTTCAGTCTGGTTCATCAGGGTGAGCGGCTCGAGTTTGCCGACGAGCAGCGCGGTCCAGGCAAAGAGAGCCGCGAGTCCGAGCACTATCGCGACGACGATGTTGGCCAGGTAGAAGACGAGGACGCTGCCGAGGTTGTTCATGACGAACTCGATGCTTCGCCGGATCGACTCAAAGACGGTTGTCTCCTCAAAGACCGCCACGGTGTCGTAGAAGAACGTGAAGAAGACGATCGAGACGAGCACTCCGAAGAGGAGCGGCGTCATGCCTGCTGCGGCACCGGCCCCGAGGAGCGCGAGCGGGACGGCGAGTAGAAAGACCGTCAGGACCGCTGCAAAGAAGATGATCATCGTGGGCAGGAGTATTCTGAAGTAGTAGGTCTTCCCCGATTGTACGAACTCCCCGATGGAGAACGCCTCCCCCTTGACCGTGCCGTAGACCCCGCCGGCCAGGAACGGCACCACGAGGACCTGCAGGAGCGCAAGCGGTTCGCTGTAGAAGGCCCCGCCGTAGACGGGGACCAGGATGTCGAGGACCGCGAGAGCGCCCATAACAAGGCCAATCAGCCAGAGGACAGAGTGCTGCCGGAGGAGTCCGGTGGCGCCCTTGAGCGAGTTGAGGGACATGTATCACCGAACTCTCGGCATGGCGACGATCTCGCGCACCTGCAGGTCAAAGAACGTCGCGGTATGCGCCGGTCGAATGACGCAGACGGTATCGGCACCGCTTGCAGTGCCCCCCACCGCGATCACCTCTTCATCGACGCCGACCGCACCCTGGTCCGCGGCGATGAGGACGCATTCCACCGCGACCTTCAGGCCGACCGCAACGACGCGCCGCAACGCCTCGGCTACCGCCTCGGTGCGGGAACTCCCGCCGAGTTTCGGCGAGCGGGAGATCGCGCGCTCGAGCCCGGAGAGAGCGTGCGTGCCGGTGACGATCGTCGCGCCCGCCGCCCGGAGGAGCCCGGCTGCCTCCTCCGAAAACTCCCACTCGCCGGGTTTTGAGAAACCGACCACGTGGGTGACGACGACCAGGTGAAGATCCGTATCCTTCATGGCTTCCAGGAAGGTGAGCGCCGTCCAACCGCTGGTGCTCGCGACCACGATCTTCCGGATGCCGAGCTCCCGCGCCCGCTCGACGGCGAACCTGGCGGCGTCGGGGGTGTTCTCCGCCCCGGGGGCATCGAAATAGTAGGTGTTTCGGGTTACGAAGCCCATGCAATCATGTTATCTCCGCTTCGTATTGAATCCCCCGTTTCGGCGGTACCGGCGATTTCCGGCATAACCAGCCTGCTCCGGAGATAGAGGCGGCGTCCCGGCGGCAAGTTCAACCGCGCGACCCGGCCCGCGCTGCCGCCGGAGAAAGAAGATAAATGGTGCATGACCCAATACTACATTCAAGCCTAACGGGGCGGTATAGGAGTTTCTCATGATCACACTGGCCATTGCAGGAAAGCCCAACTGCGGCAAATCGACGTTTTTCAGGGCAGCGACCCTGGCCAAGGTAGAGATCGCCAATTACCCGTTCACGACCATCGACGCGAACCACGGCGTCGCGTATGTCAGGACCGCCTGCCCCTGCCAGGAGATGCACGTGCCGTGCGAGAACTGCCAGGATGGGGTCAGGTTTGTCCCGATCGGGCTGATCGACGTGGCGGGCCTGGTCCCCGAGGCGCACATGGGCAGGGGGCTTGGGAACCAGTTCCTCGATAACCTCCGGCAGGCGGATGCTATCCTCCAGATCGTCGATGCCAGCGGGGCGACGGATGCCGAAGGAAACCCGGTCGATATCGGTTCGCGCGACCCCGTAAAGGACATCGAGTTCCTCCAGTACGAGATGTCGATGTGGATGTACGGTATCCTCTCGCGGAACTGGGCAAAGATCGTGCGGCAGGCCCAGGCGAAGGATTTCTCCCTCGTTGGCGCGATCGCCGATCTCTTTGCCGGTCTCGGAGTGACGTTCGAGCACGTCCGCGATGCCGACGAGGCGACCGGGGTCGACCTGCGGACTGCCGGGGAGGAGGACCTGATCCGGTTCTGCCGGGAACTGATGACAATCAGCAAGCCCATGCTGATCGTCGGGAACAAAGCGGACCAGGCCCCGAAAGAGTGCTTTGACCGGCTCAGGGAGCACGACGTCATCTTTGCGAGCGCGGCAGGGGAACTTGCGCTCCGCATGGCCGCGGAGGGGAAGTTCATCACTTACCTCCCCGGCGACCGGGGTTTCTCCGAAAACCCCGGGGCAGCTCTCAGCGCCGCGCAGCGTGCCGGCCTCGCGAAGGTCGCGGACTTCATCCGGACGTTCGGCGGCACCGGCGTCCAGCAGGCGCTGGATGCCGCGGTCTTCAACCTGCTCGATCGCATCGTCGTCTTTCCGGTCGAGGACGAGCACAAACTCACCGACGGCAAGGGCCGGGTGCTCCCCGATGCATTCCTCATGAAGCGCGGATCCACCCCCCGCGACCTCGCCTACCAGGTCCATACCGATATCGGCGAGGGGTTCCTGTATGCCATCGACGCGAAGACCGGGATGCGGGTGAAGGATACTCTCGAGTTGAAGAACGGCGATATCATCAAGATCGTCAGCGTCCGAAAGTGAGCCCGGCACCGGGGGAGGGGCGGGCACCCCTCCCCATCGCGCTCTTCGGACGAGACTGCAGTCCATGCGGGTGAAGATAAAACGGCAAATTTTAATACCAGATTGAGGAATATTCGATCATCATGAGCGGTGAGGTCTATCAGGCGCAGGTCCTCCGGAACTTCTTCGACACCATCACCGGGACGGACAGGAACCTGACCAGGATCTACATGTGCGTGATGAGCCTCGCCAAACTCCGTATGGAGTCCCCCGAGAGGATGACGTTCCTCGTGGACCAGCTCCGCAAGTCCAAACAGAGACGGGAACTCTCGGTCGATATCATCGATTATATGTGCGATGTGGCGCGCGACCTCGAACTTGCCACGGTCCAGACAGCGTTCGGCGTGAAGGACGTCAACACGGTCGCCGACGAGTTCAGCGGGATCAGCCTGGACTCACTCTGATTTTTTTGCCGTGGTATTACGCCGGGCCCTTGCTGCTCACATGACGTGCGACCCTACGCGAGGCAACGGTATAGTCAGTAACAGGATCCCACAGTAGAACGAAAGGGGGCCCGGATGAGATCCCCCGGCGAGCCCGCTCACCGGGTCAGCTTCTCTTTATATCCTTCCAGGATCTGGATGACAAAGCGCTGGTGCTCCTCGAGCGCCTGCTCATCGTCAGGGGAGGTCTCGATCCCGACAGCGTAGAGCAGGATCAGTGCGTTTTCGAGGTCGAGCGTCGCAGGGTCCTCGACCTGATCCGGGGGGAAGCGGATGGCAAGATGATTGTAGTCCGCCTCCGTGAAGGTATGCTCCGGGTTGGGCGTCACCCGGGAATCGACGAAGCCGCCGGCACGTTCCCGGAGGATCAGGAGGGCACGCTCCAGCACGTCGGGATGGGGGTTGATCGCATCGAGCCGGGCAAGCGCAGCCGTGCTCTTCTCGATCGCATTCCCGTAGAGTCCGAATTTATACGTCAGCAGGGATTGCGCGACCTGATGCCCGGTCTCCTCATCGATTGTGGCAAGGAGCGGCCCAATCCGGCCGATATACTCGTTCAACATCTGCTTCATTGATTTCTTCTCTTGCTTTGGAGTGTTAAACATCTTTTCTACCCGAACCGCAAGGACGGTGATCGTCAACGCGAAGAACACCTGCGTGATCACTCCCGAACTGAGGTCGTTCGGCACGACGAGGATGAGCAATGCGAAGAGCGGTGTGAAGAGCGAGACGAGGTCCTTGCGTGGTTTGAGGTACGCCTGATAACAGAGGATGCACGAGGCGATGACGCACCCCGCGCTGCCCGCCCAGACGGCGTATGGGAAACCGACGGAGGCGAGCAGCAACTCGATCCCGATGCCCAAAAACGAGACCGCAGGGACTGCTATCCAGGGGATTACACGAGATCCAGATGTGGTAGTGTCTGTCGTCATCAGTTGTTCTCTGAAGTAGTTGTACCCCGCGCCTAAACAGGGTTTCCCTTTGAACTCCGGCGAACCATCGCTCTTGGACGGGAAGAGCGGCTGTCTCCCCGTCAGGAGGCCGGGGACGGGAGGTCGGGGACGTCGACCTCCACTTCCCGGCCGGCAAGCGCAGCCGTGCGGGAACTGAACTTCTCGCGCTCTGCGGCATATGACGTCTGCAAGATCTCCCGCAGGTTCTCCGCCCGGGTCCGCGCGGCGGACTTTGCCACGTGCTCCCGTCGCAGTTCTGCGAGCGCGGCGAGAAGACGCTGCTCGTCGAGCACGCCCGGGAGCGCGGCGTGGGTCGTCTCCAGTGCGGCGCGCTGCTCCCGCACCTCCCTCTGCCGGTGCAGGACCCGCCGTATCCCGGCGGGCAGGGTATCGGGGTCCGAGAAGAGGCGGACCTCGTCCTGGTTCTTGAGGAGAAGGTCTCCCTGCCGGATCATGGCGAGGGTGGCCGGCATCACCGCTTCGATCAGGTCGGGCAGGTCCTCCTCGTCGTCCGGGAGGCTGCCCGTGCAGGCGTCGAGGACCCGGCCGATTGCCGCGGCCGTCGCGGTATCCCCAACCTTTCCGGCCACCTTCTCTGCCTTCCGGAAGAGGTGGATGGCAGGGGTCCGGAAGGCCGCGATCTCGCGTCCGGTCTCCGTGTCCAGAGCATCGAGTTCCCGCATCCTCTCCTCGATCTCATGTTTTCGGGTATATTCCGGGCGCAGTTTGAGAGCGGCGAGGCCCTCTTCAGCCTCCCGGATCGTCCTCTCCGCCTCCGCGAGCGCCGTCCCGCACTCCCGGACCTGGCCGGCGGCGGCGACATGCTCCTCCCGGATCCGGACGAGCGATTCATACGACTTCCGGGCATCTTCCACCTGCTGCCGGCCCTCACGCGCCCGGGTGATCGCCTCCGTCATGGTGTTGATCTCCCGTCCCAGGTCCTTTGCCACGGTGCGTATCTCCTTCATCTCATCCGGATAGGCGGATGAGAGGTACTTCCCCTGCCCTTTCATCGCCTTGAGCACGCCCTTCAGAGTCTCGACGGCAGTGGCGTAGAAGGTCTCCGGGTCGCCGGAAGGCTCGCGGGAGAGGATCTGGGTCATGGACTTCATGAAGAGAGGAAGCGCCTTCTTCGATATATCCCGGAGCCGGGGATGGACCTCCTCGTCACCCTCCGCCGTCTCCATACGGGCGACCGCCTCCCTGAGGTGATCGAGGGTGCCGCCGATCGCCTCCTCCGACGGCCTCACTGCATCGGAGAGTCTTCTCCCGATCTCCTCCTCGCGGGCATCCAGCCACGCGGGAAGGTCATCAAAGGAGAGTTCCAGGCCCTCTTCCACGGGTTCGGGTCGCCGAAAGAGGTCTCGCAGTTGCTTAAACATGATCCGCCCCCATACTAGTATCCAACGACGGCCGTCTCTATCATGGTTCCGCTCATTGATCGCTCCCCGCGATCTGCCGGAGCCGTTCCACGCCGTGAATCTCCCGGATGACGTCCACGACGGCGGGGGGGACCAGGCACTCCCAGGGTTCACCGTCGAGCATCCGCTGCCTGATGGCGGTGCCGGAGTAGGTCAGCCGCTCGTGCATGGCGGGCGACCGAACGCTCACGCCCGCCTCGGTGAAGAGCTGGACGACAAGGGGGTTTGCCGAGTAGACCGTATCGAACGGCGGGGTCATCGAACGGACATGAGAGACCCAGAGAGCGTTGCGCTGGACATCCTCGATGGGGATGACGTAGAACGGGCATTGGAGACTGGAGAGCGACCGTATAAGCATCAGCACCCGTTCTCCCGCCGTGAAGGGGTTTGCCACGGTATGGGACACCTGGGCGCTACCCACCCCGATGACGATCTCGTCGACCCTGCAGGCCATCTGCTCCAGCACCGTCTGGTGCCCGTTGTGGTAGGGCTGGAATCGCCCGACGTAGAACCCCCTGCTCATCCACGCCTGCCCCCGTGCGCGATCTGCGCGGCAAACGCGCCCGCCGTGAACCCGGCGTCGATGTTCACGACCGCAAGCACCGAGCAAGCCTGGAGCATGCTCGCAAGCGCCGCTTCGCCGCCGCCCATGTAACCGTAGCCGGTGCTCACGGGAACACCGATCACCGGGCGGTCGACGAGCCCCGCGACGATCGCGGGAAGCGTTCCCTCCCGCCCGGCGACCACGATGAAGACGTCCGCCTCCATCAGGTCCCTGAGCGCCGAGAAGAGACGGTGGATCCCCGCCACACCGACGTCGTAGGCGGTCCTGACCTCGCATCCCACCTCCTCGGCGATCAACTTCGCCTCTTCGGCGACGGGGATGTCGGACGTTCCCGCGGTGAGGATGGCGACCTTGCCGCCCCGGAGGCCGGGTTCTCCTCCCGTCGAGAGGATGACGGCCCGTGCCGCCTCCCGGTGCTCCATCCGGACCTCCGGCGGCAGCCGGGCCCGGAGAGCCTCGAGGTGCGCCGCCGAGACCCTCGTCGCGACGCACCGGCCCGCCGTCTTCACCTGCGCGAGCATGATCTCCGCAAAGGTCCGGGGCTCTTTTCCCTCGGCGAGCACCACCTCGGGCATCCCGCAGCGCACGCTCCGTCCGGTGTCGATTCGGGCCATGCCGTCGATCATCTCGATACGGAGCCCTTCGATGGCGGCCGTCGCCTCGTCCTCAGATAGCTCATCGCGACAATACATCCGGAGAATGTCCCTGATGGTGGTATTCGGCAGCATAGTTCGGTAACAAAAATAGGGGTGGAAGTATAATATTACTTCATCTCATGTCATACCTCGCCTACGTTGCAGGGTTCGGCGTTGCCGTTACCGTTTTCCTGTGGCTCCGCGACCTGCGGATATTCTCCCGTACCGGTCTTTCCGGCTACCGGAAGGCGGCCTACTGGGGCGTACCCTGCACGGCGCTCGCCCTGATCGGCTTCTTTGTCACCGCGTTTGCCGGGGGCTGGGAGTACCTCGGCCTCGGTCTGGTCCTATTAGGTCTCTACCTCCAGGGCCGGGTCGACCGGGAGAACGTATGGCTCCACCATGAAAGCGCCGCCGAGCGGTTCTTCGGCCGGGCGGAGCGCACAAATGATAAGGGTTCACGCAAGAGACTTTAGTTCAGGAGAATACCGAATGCTTCAAAAACCACGGGGAACGCGGGACTTTTTACCCGACGAGATGGAACGGCGGCGGTTGATCGAGCGGCGGATGCGGGAGGCGGCTCGCCGGTGGGGATACCGTGAGGTCTGCACCCCCGACTTCGAGAACCTCGAACTCTTCACGATGAAGTCCGGTGAGGGTATAATCCAGGAGATGTACGTCTTCGAGGACAAGGGCGGCAGGCAGCTGACGCTCCGGCCGGAGGTGACCGCAGCGGTGCTGCGGATGTACGTCAACGAGGGGAAAGTCCTCCCGAAACCGATCCGCTGGTGCTACTTCGCCGACTGTTTCCGCTACGAGCGCCCCCAGAAAGGCCGCTACCGGCAGTTCTGGCAGTTCGGCGTCGAGCTCATCGGTGCGGACACGGCACTCGCCGATGCCGAGGTGATCATGCTCGCCGACGAAGCACTCCAATCGAGCGGGGTCACCTTCGACCTCCACGTCGGCCACCTCGCGCCGATGAAGCACCTCCTCGCCGATCTCGCTCCCGGCGACCAGCGGGCGATCATGGCCTGCCTGGACAAGCACGACCAGGAAGGGCTCAGGGCGGCGCTCGTCGGCCGGGGCCTCACCCGCCTCGCCGAACCCCTTGCCGCCCTCTCGGAGTGCCGCAACGTCGCCGAGGTCTTCGAGATCATCGGCGACATCCCGGAACGCGCGCGGATCGAGGAGACGTTTGCGCTCCTCGACTCCCAGAACATCAACTACCAGCCCGACTTCGGGATCGCCCGGGGGCTCGACTACTACACGGGGATGGTCTTTGAGGGGTTTGCGAGGAACCTCGGCGCGGAGAACCAGATCCTCGGCGGCGGCACCTATCGGCTCGCCCACCTCTTCGGCGGCGACGACGTTGCTTCCTGCGGGTTCGCCATCGGGTTTGACCGTGTCATGGTCTCGGTCGGGGACTTCGCACTCGCCCACGAACCCGTCGTCGGCGTCGTCTGCACACCCGAAGCACGGGCTCGTGCGCTCGAGGTCGCCCGTGCTTTCCGGGAGGCGGGGGTCCGGGCCGAGGTCGATCTGATGCAGCGGGGGATGGGCGCCCAGCTCGCCCACGCCGCAAAGACCGCCGACTTCGCCGTGGTTCTCGGGAAGCGCGAAGTCGAGGCGGGGACGGTGACCCTCAAGGACCTGCACTCCGGCGAGCAGCAGGAGAGGAGCCTTGAGGACGCCATCGCTGAGGTAACGCGGCATGGTGCTTGCTGAGGACCTCGCCAAACAGCAGCGGAGCATCAGCGTCGCGGAGTTCTTCGAGAAGAACAAGCACCTGCTCGGCTTCGACTCCCCGACGCGCGGGATCATCACCACCATCAAGGAGGCGGTGGACAACGCGCTTGACGCCTGTGAGGAGGCGGAGGTGCTCCCCGACATCTTCGTCGGCATCAAAAAGGTCGACGCCGAGGTCTACCGGATCACCGTCGAGGACAATGGCCCGGGGATTGTGCCGGAGAACGTCCCCCTGGTCTTCGGGAAACTCCTCTACGGCTCCCGGTTCCACCAGATCCGGCAGAGCCGGGGGCAGCAGGGTATCGGGATATCGGCGGCGGTTCTGTATGCGCAGCTCACCACCGGCACCCCCGCGCGGGTCACCTCCCGGACGGGGGCAAAGGCAAGAGCCTACCGGTTCGAACTGATGATCAAGACCGAGACGAACGAGCCCGAGGTCGTCAGCCGCCAGGAGATTGACTGGGACCGGATGCACGGGACGAGAATCGAGATCCAGTTCAAGAGCACCCTTGCCGCAAAGAAGCGGCTGGTGGACTACCTCCGCCTGACCGCGATCGTCAACCCGCACGCCCGGATCACGGCCGATATCGACGGTGAGATGACTGTGTTCGAACGGGCATCGAGTGAAGTCCCGCCGTGCCCAAAGCCCATCCTCCCCCACCCGCACGGGATCGAGTTCGGGGCCTTGAAGCGGATCGCGGCCGCGAGCACCGGGACCGTCGAGGAGTTCCTTGTGGGCAGTTTCTCCCGCGTCGGGAAGAAGACCGCGGACGAGATGATTGCCCTTGCAAAACTCAAACCCACCCGGAAGGTGAACAAACTCGAATCCGAGGAATTGAAAAGCCTCCTCGATGCCATGCAGAGTGTGAGGGTCCCGGCTCCCCCGGCGCAACAGTGTCTCTCCCCCATCGGGGAGGACCTGATCTGCAAGGGGCTCGAGAAGGAGATTCAGCTCGACTTCATCAAGGCCCGGACCCGCCCGAGCGCGGTCTACGGCGGGCACTCGTTCATCATTGAGGCGGCGATCGGCTACGGTGGCAAGATCCCCCCCGAAGGGAGCGCCCAGATCTTCCGGTTCGCAAACCGCGTCCCGCTCCTCTACCAGCAGGGCGCCTGTGCAATCACGAACTGCGTCTCCCAGGTGAACTGGAAAGGTTACGGCCTCTCGCAGCAGGGGCTCCCCATGGGCCCGGTGCTCGTCATGGTCCACGTGGCCTCGACAAACGTCCCCTTCACGAGCGAGAGCAAGGACGCGGTCGCGTCCATCCCGGAGATCGAGCGGGAAGTCGTCCTCGTCCTCCAGGAGTTAGGCCGGGAACTCAAGAGTTACCTCTCCCGCCGGGACAGAAAAAAGCAGCAGGACGACCGCGCCCGGGCGATATGTGCCATCATCCCCAATATCGCGATCAAGGTGAGCGAGATCGTGGAACTCCCCCTGGTCGACACCTCCCCGATCGAGGGCAAGATCATGAGAAAGGTCGTCGCCAAGAAGTGGACGAGCGACGGGAAGGTCCACATCGATGTGAACAACTACACCGCGAAGGAAGTCCCCCTCGTCCTTTACAACCTCTCCCGTGATGAGGCCGCGGACGCAGAGCCCCGACCTGACTTCGTGGACAATATGGACGGAGAGTACAACAAGGTCTGGCGGCGCACGCTCGGCGCCGGTGAAGCCTGGCAGATAGTCTACACAGGATCGGGCGATGGTTCGGTCGATCTGCGCGGCGTGGAAGACGGTATGAAAGTGGTGGTGGATCTCGATGTCTAGGGAAGAGATGGATGCGCTCGCAAAAGAGCGGCTGGTCGAGATCGCCCGTGGATGGTATGACCAGATGCGGGACGGTATCGTGCCGTTCATCCGGCTGCCGACGCGGACGAAACGAAATCTTGCGTACGACGACGAAGGCGAGGTCTGGAAGTACGGCGAGAGGGAGAGCACCCGGGCGGCTACGACCGAAAAAGGCGCGGTCCACATCTTAAAGATGGCCTACCTCGTCTGGTTCTTAAAAAAGCAGCTCGTGGAGAACCGGTCGTCGACGTTGAGAGAACTCTATTACATCTCCGAAGGCTGGAAGAAGGCGAAGTTCGCCGCCCAGGACGAGAGCAACCTCTTAATCGAGGACCTCGAGATCATCACCGAGGTGCAGCGGGAGGCGTTCCACCTCCGGCCCGAGGAGGACGGTGCCTCGCTCTTCGGCCCCCTGCGGATACGGGAGACCACCCGTCGCGGCGTCAAAGAGATGCACTGCCAGGATGACGTTGGGGAGGCGGGCTACCCCATCCCGAACAACGTCGACAACCTCGACTTCGTCGACCACGACGCGAAGTTCGTCATCGCCATCGAGACCGGCGGTATGTACGCCCGTCTGATGGAGAACGGGTTCGATGAAGAGTACGGAGCGATCCTGGTCCACCTCAAGGGGCAGCCGGCGCGCTCGACGCGCCGGGTCTTACGGAGGCTCAACGACTCGCTCAACCTGCCGGTGGTGGTCTTCACCGACGGCGACCCCTGGTCCTACCGGATCTACGCGAGCGTCGCCTACGGCTCGATCAAGAGCGCTCATATGTCGGATCTCCTGGCGACTCCCCAGGCGCAGTTCATCGGGGTGCAGCCCTCCGACATATCGGACTACAACCTCCCCGCCGACCACCTCACCGAGCAGGACATCAACGCTTTGAAGGCGGAACTGACGGATCCCCGGTTCGCCACCGACTACTGGCGCACCCAGATCAACCTTCAGCTCGGTATGAAGATGAAGTCGGAACAGCAGGCGTTCGCGAGCCGGGGGCTCGACTTCGTGACCAAGGAGTACCTCCCGAAAAGGCTCTCGGAGATGGGGGTTATCTGATCATTATGGGGGCTTCTACCCGGCCCCCTAACCCGACGAGGAGCCAGTTCCCGGCCAGCGGCCGTCACAACACGCAGTCGTGGCAGTCCTGCGCTCCGCATGCCCGGTTCTCGATCTTCCACCGGAGTGCCCACCGCTTGATATCCTTGATCACCTCGACGAGTCCGAGCCCGCTTGCCGTGAGGGTGTAATCGCTTCTGACGGGGACAGTTCCAGCCTCCACTCTCTTCTCGACGAGGCCTTCCTCCTCCAGTTCCTTCAGTCGGGCCGAGAGAACCTTCGCCGTGATCCCCGGCAGCCGGTCCTTCACCTCGGTGAACCGCCGGGTGTAGCCCTCCCCCTTGTAGAGCTCGAGGATGATCAGGAGCGTCCACTTCTTCCCGAGGTATTTGACGGTCTGATTGACCGTACACTCGTTCTGCATGGTATAGTTAGAGAAACCTTCTCCTACTTATACTCAAGTATCAAATCGATACCTTGTATCATAAAGATACCATGGAGTGAGTGCAATGTTCTGCAACCAGTGTGAAGAGACGGCAAAGGGCCTCGGGTGTACCGTCCGGGGCGTCTGCGGCAAGGACGAAGAGACTGCCGGGCTCCAGGACGTCCTGATCTACACCCTCAAGGGGCTCTCGGCGAGGAACCTCGCGGCGATGAAGAACGGCGGCGAAAACCCGGATGCCGGAAGGTTCGTCGGGGGATGCCTCTTTGCGACCCTGACCAACGTGAACTTCGACCCCGCCCGCCTCCGGGATATGATCCGTGAAGCGGCACGCATCCGCGACGCTCTCCCGCCCGCCGGGAGCGCGGAGCCCGACGCCTGCACCTGGGCCCCGGCAAGCCCCGCGGCGATCGCGGCGAAGGCGCAGGAGATCGTCGCCGCACGGGATGCCGTGGACCCTGACCTCCAGTCGCTCCGCGACCTCCTCGTCTACGGGCTCAAAGGGGTCGGCGCCTACTCGCACCACGCCGCCGTCCTCGGTTACGAGGATACGGAGGTCATGACCTTCATGCAGGAGGGGCTCGCCGCCACGCTGCAGGACCACTCTGTCGAAGAGATGGTCGGCTACGTCTTGAAGTGCGGCGAAGTCGGCGTGAAGGTCCTCGCTCTCCTCGATACGGCGAACACCACGGTCTACGGGACGCCGGCGATCACGACCGTCAGCACCGCGGCGGGCACGCGGCCGGGCATCCTCGTCACCGGTCACGACCTCAAGGACCTCGCCGATCTCCTCGAGCAGACCCGCGGAGCGGGCGTCGACGTCTACACCCACGGCGAGATGCTCCCGGCGCACGCCTACCCGGGCCTTAAAAAGTACGAGCATCTCGTCGGGAACTACGGCGGCTCCTGGCCCTTCCAGAGGGAGGAGTTCGAGCGGTTCAACGGCCCGGTCCTGGTCACGACGAACTGCCTCGTCCCCCCGAAGGACTCCTACCGCGACCGGGTCTACACCACCGGGCTCGTCGGGTATGCGGGGTTAAAGCACATCGGCGCGTCGCCGGACGGAAAGAAGGACTTTTCGGCCCTGATCGAGCACGCAAAGCGCTGCGAGCCCCCCCAGGACCTCTCCCGGGGTGATCTCATTACCGGATGCGCCCACGCCCCGGTTCTCGCCATCGGGGATACGGTCATCAGTGCGGTGAAGTCCGGCGCCGTCCGGCGGTTCCTCGTGATGGCGGGCTGCGACGGGCGGTACAGCGGGCGGGACTACTACACCCAATTCGCGAAGGCTCTCCCCGCAGACACGATCATCCTCACCGCCGGGTGCGCGAAGTACCGCTACAACAGCCTCGGTCTGGGGGATATCGGCGGCATCCCGCGCGTCCTCGACGCCGGCCAGTGCAACGACTGCTATTCGCTCGTGGTCATTGCGCAGGCCCTCGCCAAGGCGTCCGGTGTCGGGATCAACGAACTCCCGATCTCCTACAACATCGCCTGGTACGAGCAGAAGGCGGTGCTCGTCCTCCTCGGTCTCCTCTCGCTCGGTGTCAAGGACATTACCCTCGGCCCCCGCCTCCCGGGCTTCGTCTCGCCCGGTGTCCTGAAGGTTCTCGTCGAGAACTTCGGGATCCAGGGGATCACGACGGTCGAGGAGGACCTCGAGCGGATGGCGCCGGGGAACTGAATACCCCTCACCCGAACTCCGCGAGCGCCACCACCGGCACTCCCTCGAGATAGTCAAAGACCATCGGGTAGACCCGCAGGACCCAGGGCCCTTCGAGCAGCCGGCCGTAGGAGAGGTCCACGTCCTCGAGCAGGAAGATGTGCGGGGATCCGCAGAGGAACCCGCGGTGGACCTCCGCGCCCTCCTCCGGCTCTGCAGGGACGGCGATGGAGATGGTATCGATCCCAAACAGCCTGAGGGCCGGGTTCTCCATGCGGAGGAAGTCCGGCACTTCGGGGTGTACCCAGGGGTGCCTCTCTGCATAGGCGGCCGGGTCGCTCTCCCTGAGCCGGCCGCTGCCGGTCCGGATGAAGAGCGCGCGTGAGGTCCGGATCGCATCGATATGAGGAAGGAGGTCGTAGATCCGGATCGGTTCCGCCCCGGTGATCGGGACCGTGATGCACTGTGCGGGCTCAAAGACCGCTTCCGGGGCAAGGAGGCCCCTGACCGAGCCTCCGCCCGGGCAGAAGTGCCGGGGAAGATCGATGTGCGTCCCGGCATGGCTGGAAAACGTTATCAGGCTTTTCTCTTCCGCATCACCCTTCTCAAAGGATTTCGTCGTGGTGATCGTGAGCGGCTCCGTGCCGGGGTAGAGCGGGGCTGCCCGGTTCAGGGGGTACGAGATCGGGATGAGCATACACTCCCCCGTAGATACTCCCGGAGGTCATGAAGGTTCGCCACGATCCTCTCCACCCCCGGCCGCCCGGCAAAGCGATCCGGGTCGCCAGGCGGGATCCTCGCGACGAACCGCACACCGGTCTCGTATGCCGCCTGCCAGTCGTTCGGAGCGTCGCCGACAAAGAGGCCCTCATCGGGCGAGGCGCCGGTCTCTTCAAGGATCTCCCTGATGCACTCGGCCTTCGTCTTCGGCGAGCCGTAGATCCGGACGAAGTACTTCGTGAGGTCGCGGCGGCGGGCGATCTCCAGCATCTCGCCCTCCGGGGTCGCGGAAACGATATAGAGCGGGAGCAGCCGGGAGCAGTCTTCGAGAAGTTCTCTCGCCCCTTCGACGTAGGGGACGGTGAGCATGGATTCAAAGATCAGCCCGACGTACTCGCCCGCGAGCCGCTCCTCCTGTTCGGGGGTGAGCGGCTCATGGAGGATGTTTGCGTAGATATGGCGGAATTTGTCATACCTGGACATCCCGCCGTTCTCGAGGTGGAAGGCAATGATCTCGTCGAGGTGCTCGGGAGTGAAGGAGAAGATCTTTTTGAACGCGGCGGATTTTAACGGGAGGGATTCGACGACGACGCCGTCGAAGTCGAGGATGAGGGTGGTGAGCATAATGAGTACTCACATTGACTGCCGGCTACTAGTACCTAACGGCAGACCTAACGGCAGTCAGGGAGATCGAGATGCTGTAGGAATCCTGTTAACTGCCGGTCACTCCATTGTGGAGGATGTAGTGCTCAGGCTCCGATACGTCTGCAGAAGGTCCGCCTCCATTCTGGACCAGTTGTACGTCTCGAGAACCGCCTGTCTTCCGTTTGCACCCATCCTCCGCGCCTCTTCCGGGTGATCGAAGATGTAGGTGATTGCGTCAGCGATATCGCTTACGCTCGACGGATCGACGAGGATGCCGCAGTCAGCTCTGTTGACGACCATACGAATCTCCGGCAGGTCGCTTGCAATGACCGGAAGCCCCAGGAGCATGTAGTCGAAGAGCTTGTTCGGCAGGCCGATCGAGATGTTATAGTACGTCGGCTGAAAGACCAGGAGTCCTGCAGTGCCTTCACTCAGCTTCTCGTACATCGCCCGATAGGGAAGGAAACCGGTGGAGGTGATGAACCCGCTCTCGCCGGATCCACCGATACCTGCGTCGAGGTTCTCTCGAACGTTCCCAACGAGCGTGAGGGATACATCGGGATAGCGTTCCCTGACCCTGCATACAGCCTCGATGCATTTGCCGACCCCGTGGAACGACTGCATGCTGCCTGCCATGAGCATGAGGTTTCGACCGTTCCGGTCAGGGTTATAAGGAATATCAAGGTCGGCGATCGAGTAATTTGAGAGGATAGTCGGCTCAAACCCCCTCTCCCTGAACCGGGCGGCAACGCTCTCGCTGACGGCAAACGTGCTCTCGGCCAGGTGGGTCAGCGCAATCTCCACGCTTGAGACGAGTGTGGATAGCGCCCTCTGCGCCGGCGTGCCGTTCCGGATGCCGAGATCGAACGGGATCTCCGAGGGCCAGTGCTCGTGAATGTCATAGACGAGCTGTTTCCCTTTGAGGTACTTCGCAAGGACCCCTATGAGGAGGGCGTCGGGCTCATGACAGTGGTAGACGTCGCACTCCAGGTCCAGGCACGCCCGAAACGCCCGCCAGAGCGTCACCGGGTGAAGGAGGTTCGATGCTGGTTTCCGGACGGCGACGACCCGCACGCCCCCGTCCTCTCCGAAGCTTCCGGCGTCCGACGGGGCAATGATCGTGACGTCGTGCTCCTTTGCCAGGCTCTTCGCCTCTTTCTCGAATATTCGGCCGTCATGGGGCCGGTGAGTTGTGGTGAGCATGCAGATGCGCATAGCGGGGTCTCAGGCCTCCCTGCCCGGAGCCTTCCCCCCGGGTTATCTTCGGGCACGAACAGGAGGACCGAATGGACCCAACTATACCGAAGAGACACTTATACTTTATTGCAGAAAGAGCCCTTCCGGGCAGAGGACGAACGGGCAGTGAAACGATGGTTCCAGAGCCGGCCTGCAGGAGAGTGATGAGCAGGTCACGACTGCAGCGTCGCAATTATCCGGCGAAGTTTCTGTTCCCTCTGCTCGCGAGAGAAGAGTTCGCAAATCCTCTTCCGCGCAGCCGGTCCCGCATCGGCGATGAGGGCTCGCGATATGGCATCGACCGTCGCCTGCGTATCAGCATACGGGACCGCAAAACCAGTATCGCCTGCAACCTCCGGGAGGGCGCCCCGGTCCGTCACCACCGGGACGCACTCACAGGACATCGCCTCGGCAAGCGCGACGCCGAACGACTCCCGGTAGGAGAGCTGGCAGTAGACCTTCGCCCGGCGATACCAGCCGATGAGCTCATCCTGCCCGACAGCCCCGACAAACTCAACGTTATCGGGAGCATCTCGTTTCAGGAGTTCAAGGGCGTCGTCAAGGGCCCGGCCGATGAGGACGAACCGCGTTTGGGGGATCTGACGGGCCGCATCGATGAAGGTATCAAGCCCTTTCACCCTGATATTTGCCGTGCTGACGAGGCACACGGTGAGGACGATACTCTCTTTTTGGCCTCCGGGAGAGAAGAACGACGTGTCGACACTGTTGTAGACCGTCTCAAGCCGGCGGGGTTGTGCGACCGCGAGGATCTCCCTCCTGCTGAACTCCGAGACCGCGAGGGTGCAGTCGGCGTTCTCTATAATATACCGGACTTTTCCTGCCATGGCCGGGTCCTGGAGCGCGCCATACCCGAGCTCCGGTTCATGTGCCACTTCATAACCGCCTATGACGACCAGGGACTTCTTCCGGAGCAGTCGCGCCGCCCTGACCGCGAGATACGAGTGGTTATGGGCAAACCACGAAAAGACGATATCAGTCCTGAGAACCCCGGAGAGGATCGAGAGCACCAGGGAGAGCCTCCGCCCGAAGCTCCCGGTCGGGCCGCCCCCGGTGGCGACCTCCCGGACAGGGTAACTCGCCTCGAGGATGTGCAGGTCCCCTTCTACGAAAGAGGAGAGGCTGCTCGTGAGAAACAGGATCGCGGGCCTGTGCATGCTGCGGACCTTCACCCGGGCGGGGCACCCTGAAACCCGGTGAGAATCTCCCTGATTCGAATGCAGGCATCCCCATCGCCGAACAGGTTCTTCTGCCGCGATACCGGTGAAAACGCGTGAATTGCGTCTGTAATCAACTCTTGCTCCGCCCCGACGAGCACGTTCCACCCGGCCTCGACCGTCTCGACCCACTCGGTGTTCTCCCGGAGGGTGATGCAGGGCACGCCGAGCATGTAGGCCTCCTTCTGGACGCCGCCGGAGTCGGTGAGGATCTTTGCCGCATGCGCTATCAGGTGGAGCATATCGAGGTAGCCGAGCGGTTCGATGACCCGAACGTTCTTCGGCATCGCCGCAAGGAGGCCGTATTCGTTGAGGAAACGCCGTGTCCGCGGGTGGGCCGGGAAGACGATCGGAACTCCGGCCTCTCCGAGGGCACCGATGATGGCGACCATATTTTCACGATCGTCGGTGTTCGAGGGCCGGTGGACGGTGACGGCGAGGTACCTCCCCGGTCGAACCTCGAGATCTTCAAGGATCCGGGAGCGCTCTTCTGCGACCCGACGGTTGTAGTTCATCGCGTCATACATCACATCCCCGACGAGGTGGACGCCCTTCGTGACCCCCTCGGCCGCGAGGTTTCTAGCGGCCGTCTCCGTCGGGCAGAAGAGAAGATCCGAACAATGGTCGGTGAGCACCCGGTTGATCTCTTCGGGCATACGGCGGTCGAAACTGCGGAGCCCCGCCTCGACGTGCGCCACCGGGATGTGGAGTTTTGCCGCCGCGAGCGCCCCCGCGAGGGTCGAGTTCGTGTCGCCGTAGACGAGGATCACATCGGGCTCCTCCTTTTCAAGGACGTCCTCGATCGCCCCAAGCATCGCCCCGGTCTGGTGACCGTGGGTCCCGGAGCCGATGCCGAGGTTGTAGTCGGGCTTCGGTATGGCGAGGTCCTCGAAGAAGACCTCCGACATCCCGTGGTCGTAGTGCTGACCGGTGTGGACGAGGATCTCCTCGTGCTCTTTTCTGAGTTCATGGGAGACAGGGGCGCACTTGATGAACTGCGGCCGGGCGCCGATGAACGATGCGATCTTCATGGTTATTCCCGGATCGGATGGCCGTTCCTGTCACCCCGGCCGATGCCCTTGTAGACGAAGCCCGCCCGGATGAACGCATCCGGATCGACGACGTTCCTGCCGTCGACGATCACCGGGTGCTCCCGGCCCGAGAGTTCCTTTGTCCGGGCAGGGTCGAGGGAGGCGTAGTGGTGGTGAGCCGTGAAGACGACGACGGCGTCCGCGCCCACGAGGGTCTCATCGAGGTCGTGCGAGACCTCGATGCCCGGGTACTGATCCACGAACGGATCGTGGACCCTGACTTCAGCGCCGGCCTCTTTCATCACCGCGAGATAGGGTTCTGAGGGGGTGTTTCTGGCATCGTCGGAGTTCTGGATGAACGCCCACCCCAGGAGCGTGACCGTTGCACCCGCAAGGGGCTTCCCGGCCCGCCTGAGCCCCTCGACGGTCAGGTAGACCATGTGCTCGGGCATGAACTCGTTGAGCTTCCGGGCGACGCCGAAGATAGACTCGGCCCCGTGCGGGTACCAGAGGTCGCCGCCGAGAACCTGTGCCCCCCGCTCAAGGTGCCAGGAGTCCTTCGTGAGACAGTGGCCGCCGACCCCGGCACCCGGCCAGAGGATCGCCCGGGTGATCCCCTCACCCTTGAGGGAGTCGATCCCCGCCCGGACGTCGTAGACGTTGACGCCCATCGCCTCGCAGTGGAGCGCCAGCTGGTTTGCTGCAGCGATCTGGAGGTCACGGAAGGCGTTCTCGGCGGTCTTCGTCACCTCGGCCGCGGTCGCGGTCATCGCGATGATCTTCCCTGCCGTCAGGACCGGGCGGTAGAGTTCGACCGCCCGCGCCGTCGAGACCTCGTCGATCCCGCCGACGATCCGGTCGTGCTCGCGGATATTCCGGAGCAGCCGCCCGACCATCACCCGCTCAGGGGCGTGTGCCAGCGCGAACTCCTCGCCGGCGACGAGGCCCGACTCCGCCTCGAGGATCTCGCGGGCCATGCACTCGGTCGTGCCGGGGGTGACGGTCGACTCGATGACAACGAGCGTCCCCTCGGAGAGATGCCTCCCCACTGCGCGGAGGCCCTCGGTAAGGGCCGAGAAGTCGGGGATGAGGTCTTTTGGATCCGCAAAGGGCGTCTGGATCGCGAGGGTCACCGCGTCGCACGCCGCGACCTCCTCGAAGTCCGATGTACACCGGAACTTTCCGGCAGCAACGACCTTTCCGAGGAGATCCTCCAGATCCGGCTCCTCACCCTTGAGCGGGGACTCACCCCGGTTCAGCATAGCGACCTTGTAACCGGAGGAGGGGGAGGCCCGCTGGAACCCGAGAACGGACTCGAACCCGGGAGCGTTCGCAAAGAGCACCGCGGCGGGAATGCCGACGTAGCCCATCCCGACGACACCAATCGTCTTGATAGGGCCTCTACCGCTGATGATCGATTGTAACCTGCCGCTCATGCCAACACCATCGTGGGTGAGAAGCATCGCGCAACATCCTCGCAGATCTGTATATTCAACAGTGCCTGTGCGGGGCTGACCGGGAACTCTTTTCCTCGTGCCGCGCATTCGAGGAACGTCGAGAGTTCGAGTTTCAGCGGCTCCTGTTTGTTCACGAGCACCTTCTCAAGGATGTTCTCCTGCACGTAGCGCTCATCTTCGACCGCGTACTGCCCGGGTTTTCTGTGGATGTAAATCTCCTGGGCCATAAAGTCCCCTTCGACGGTGAACTCCTCTTCCTCGATATAGATCATCCGGATCTTCTTTGAGGACTTCCGGCTTGCGGAGAGATAGACCGGGGTCCCGCCGAAGGAGAAGAGGGCGCTGCAAACGTCCTCGTTGCCGCTGCCGGAGAGGCGATATGCCCCTCCGGGGAGGAGGACGTTTCGCATGATATCCACGTCGTGGATCATCAGGTCCTCGACGACCGATGATCCGCTCACCCGGGAAGAGGCCGGGTTATGCCGCTTCATCTCGATGTAGAGGGGGTCCCGGACGATCTTCTTGATCTCGGGGACGATCGGGTTGAACCGCTCGATGTGCCCGACACCGGCGACGAGGCCGTCAGGGATCTTCTTGATAAGCCGCCGACTCTCCTCCGCCGTCGCGCATATGGGTTTCTCGATAAGCAGTGGCACCCCGGCGCCGATGACCTGCTCGGCGACCGGGAAGTGATAAGGCGTCGGGACGCAGACACTCACCGCGTCCACGCGCTCAAGCAGGCTTTCAACAGTCGGAGAGGCCGTTGCCCCGAAGACTCCGGCAAGGTCGCGTGCCGCATTCCCATTGAGGTCGTACAGGTAAAGCGAGTTTACCATTTTTAGTTCCGAATACACGCGGGCATGGTTTTTACCCATCATTCCTACACCGATTACCCCTACGTCCAAGATTTCACCCCGGTAGTCCTCCATGATAGCATCGCTGCCCTCGTCGCGAGCAGGGGAGACCCGTCCTGCCGGACTGTGGTCGCCCTCCTGCTCGGGTTCAAAACCAATAAGGTTTTCCACGGCCAAACCCGTACTGTGTTCCGGCCCTCCGGTTATCTTGCCCGTGTCATGCGCATCGATCCAGTTCAACGCCAGAGCGTCATCAGCCTCGCCTCGACACTGGGCCTCACCGCGATCGGGTTCCTCTCCACAATGTTCTTCACCCATACCGTCGGTCTGTCGATACTGGGCGCGTATTACCTTTTTTTCGCCTACTTCAGCGTTTTCAACCTGATCGGGGACGGCGGGTTCGGTGGCGCCGCGGTAAAGCGGATCAGCGAGGGTGAGGACCAGAACGCATACTTCACCGCGTTCTGCCTCCTCCGGGTGATGCTGCTGGCCGTCTCGGTGGGCTTTCTCCTCATCGCCCGGCCATACCTCACCGGCCTCACCGAATCGGGAGTCTTCCCCTGGCTGATCGTCGCGCTGGCCGTCAGTGTCTTCACGAACATCGCTTCAAACAGCGTCTACGGCAGCGGGAAGGTCGGCGTCAACCAGATCGGCGGCCTGATCGATAACCTGACCCGTGTGGTCGTCCAGATCGTCGCGGTCGTCCTCGGCTACGGTATTGCGGGCCTGGCCGGCGGATTCGTCGCCGGGCTCCTTGCTTCGGGACTCTTCAATTTCCGTTTCCTGGAACTCTCCCCGGCACGGTTCGGCCGGTCCCACATCCAGAGCCTTTTTGCCTTCTCGTTCTGGACGTTCCTCGGTTCGGGCGGTTACCTCGTCTTCTCGTATGCCGATATCATCATAATAGGTTACTTCATGACCGAGGCCGATGTCGGCATCTACCGGGTGGCGCTCCAGCTCACCTCCATCGCAACGTTCGTCACCATAGCGCTTCATACCACCCTCTACCCGAAGATCAGCTACTGGGGGAAGCAGGACGACCTCCCGTCGGTGGAGCGCGCGCTTGCCCGTGCCTTCACCTACTCGCTCCTCCTCGCGATCCCGGTCGTTGTCGGGGGCTGGATCCTCGGCGAGCGGCTCCTCTACTTCTTTTACACGGCGTCATCCACCGCCGGGGCGGGGGCTCTCGCGCTCCTCCTGCTCGTCCAGGTTGCCCATGTCTTCATGTTCCTCCAGACGATGTGCTTAAACGCCCTCGACCGGCCGAAGGACTCGTTCCGGGTGACGGCAATCGCGGTTGCCGCGAACATCGGCTTGAACCTCCTCCTCATCCCGGCCTACGGTATTGTCGGGGCATCGGCGGCCACGCTCGTCACCATGGTGCTGAACGCAATGCTCTCCCGCCGTGCCCTCTCCCAGAGCATCCGGGTGCGGATAGAGCCCCGGGCCGTGGGCAACATCGTCCTTGCCGCACTCGTCATGGCGGCTGTCATCATCGCCTTCTCGTACTTCTTCCCACTCACAAACGTCGTTCTCGTCCTTGCAGTCGTCGCCCTCGGCGGGCTGGTCTACTTCTTGCTGCTTCTCCGCATCGACAGGGGCATCCACGACGAATTAACGGAGCTTGCCGGAAAACTCGGGATCCCCTGGCCGGGAGTGCTCTGAAGAGCGGAGATCGGGCCGGAAAGCTCCTCCCCGACAGGCAGGGGAACTATGCCCATCTGATTGAAATAGCAGCGCGGCAATCCGTATCTGTACGAGAGGAAGACAATGAAGAAAGAAGTCCGCGAACTGAAACGCGAAGAGTTCCCGCTTGCAGAGAAGGTCTGGACACATTACCGGAACCAGAAAGCCGATCCTGCACGCGAGAGGATCTTCGGTGTCGTTATCGATGGCGACCTTGCCGCGACAGCCCGCTGCACCCGCCACCCGGGTGGTCTCGAGATGGACTGCGTCTTCACCCTGGATGAGCACCGCGGGCACGGGTACGCCAAGGAGGTCGTGCAGATACTCCTCGACGAATGTGGCTCCGAGACGATCTACATCCACTCGACCCTCCCCCTGATCGAGTTTTACGGGAAACTCGGGTTTGTGCCCATCCCTGAGGCACAACTGCCGACGAGTATCAAGGACCGGTTCCTCTTCTGCTTCGGGGAGATGGCGGGGTGCAACGTCGCCCCCATGATGCGAAACCCGGGCGGGGCGGGATAGCCGGACCCGTTACACCGCCCTCCCGCTCCATGCGACGGCAAACCTGATGTGCGATGAAATCCGATAGACCGGGGGGCTGCGACGGCATGAGGAGCATCGATTACATCGTCCCTACCTGGAACAGTGACGCAACGCTGGAGCTCGCGCTCTCGTCAATCCGGCAACACGGGCGCCCGAACAGGATCATCGTCGTCGATAAGCACTCGACCGACCGGACCACGGCGATCGCCAGGGAATATGGTTGCGACATTATCTCTTCAGGCACGATCCTCGGGGCCGCAAGAAGGCTCGGGGCATGCGAGGCCCACACAGACCTTGTCGCCTTCGTCGACTCCGACGTGGAACTTCTCCCGGAGTGGGAAGAGGTCCTGCGGACCTCGGCCGACGGACGATATCCGGATGCGGGAGTCATCGGTGCGCTTTATAACGACGGTTATATCAGGCGGCCGGCCGGGCCGATCTCGCTGCTCGGGGGCAACGGGGCATTCGGCTGCTGCGTGACGCGCCGGAAGTGCGTGGTGGCGTGCACGGCCCTTGATGGCCTCTCAAGCGGAGAAGATGCTCTCTATGCCGAATATCTGGCTGGAAAGAATCTGCGATGGTATATCCTGCCCATCTTCGTCAACCACCACCATGCGCTTGGGAACGTCTCCGATACGCTGCGGTGGCGGTGGCTTGGGGCCGGCCTCAGGCAGCGGAAAGGGTTCCGGACCTCGATATGCAGGTCCGTCCTCGGCGGGGCAGTCATCGGCCTCCCTATGAACGGCCTTGACCTCTCCTATCGGGAGAACATCATCCTGCGGCTGAACTATTTTATCGGGTATATGCTCCCCGGCAGGTACTTCGAGGTCGAGAGGGAGAAGAGACAGTTCTGACCGGCACCCCGTTAGAGACCTCTCTTCGCCCGGGCTGGTGACAGAACGCCAGAGGGTTGACCGCAGGGAACGTGCCCTAGTGTTCTATCTTCTTGATATGCTCGATGGCGCTCTCCGCCAGTCTCTCCCTTCCCTGCAGCTCGGCGACGTCCCGTATCGCCTCGAGCATGTGGACGGAGTCTTCAAGGAAACTCAGGATGTCCGCGGGGTAGAGGTCGATCCCGTATTCATCAAGGAGGTGGGCGCTGATCTGGCGGTGGTCGAGCCCCATCTCCCGGAACTCGATGATGGCAAGGGTGAACTTGCGTTCCGGGCAGCCGCAGAAGGGAGCGTTCTTGCACTTGCAATCCATGAAGTCCCGGAAAAAAGCCAGGAGTTGTTCGTGCATCCGCCGGTCGAGGTTCTCGAAGTTGATCGCCTTCCCGAGCGACTCGAGGAAGGCGCCCGAGAAGACATGGTCCGGGAGCCGGAACCCTGCAGCCCGCTCCAGCCTCCGTGCCGCCCGGAACCGGGCCTTATCCGCAATCACGACGCCTCGCCGGGCTCCTCGTCGAACTTTGCGAGAGATTTCATGGCGTTGCTCATGGTCTCGATCTCGATGAGCCACTCATCGAAGAGGCCGGGATTCTCAGCGTCGTCCTTGATGTACTTCGCACAGCAGGTGGCGCCATCGACAACGGCGGCCCCGATATTCGCCGCAACCTCGAGCGCTTCTTCGAGGTTCTCCTCACCGAGACCACGGCCTTTCTTCACGAGCGACTTTATGTCCTTATCGAACTCGCTCTCGAGGTACTTCCGGCAGGCCGTGAAGAGCACCAGCAGCGAGAGCTGGAGCGACCCGACGATATCCTCGAGGTCTCCCTCGGGAAGCCCGGTCATGACGATCAACTCCACATCGTCGAGTTTCGCGACGGCCTCCTCCTTCGTGAACCGGCCGTTCTGGTAGAGGCGGATGATCTTTAAGACCGAGAGGGTGATGTCTTCGGTGAAACCGTAGAGCATCTGCTCACCTTCCGAGACCTCTTCGCCTTCGGCGAGCTCGAAGTTCGCCTCCTCAAGCGTCGTTATCCAGTTGTCCCAGCGCTCCTGATTGTAAAAAATATAGAAGAGTTTCATGGGTTCTGCCTGTTTGGCACTCGCTTTCTTCGCCATATCAGTACACATTCGGAGTGCCTCTGTTAAAAACCATTTGCTCTTCGCGCAGAGAATCGGGATTGCTGCAATTCGAGAAGATTCATCTAGGGCAAACGAGCATAAGAAGTGCAGATGACAAGAGTTTGCTTGTTGGATGCGCTCCTCGAATCCTGCGAGCCGATCGCGGTCGCGCTCTCCGTTCTCCCGGAGAGTCCTCTCCTGCCGACCAGTTCCCGGCGGCACGGGATCCGGATGAGCAGCATCAGTCTCGATACCGGTCTTGCCCCTCCGGGGGAGGTCGCGGAGGGCTGCCAAGGAGGTGCAGATTCTTGGAAACAGTGATGATCAGGTACGGCGAGATCTTCCTCAAGAGCGAGCCGGTGAAACGGCGGTTCATATCGATGATGACCGGGAACATCAGCCTCGCGCTGGAGGCCGAAGGACTCACCCACCGCATCGAGACCCCCCGAGGGAGGGTCCTGATCTTCGGCGACGAACCCCGGCGGATCGCCGCCATCGCCGCGAGGACGTTTGGCGTGGTGAGCGTCAGCGTCTGCACGATGACCGCCGCCGATATCGACGGTATCGCGGCCGCAGCCGTTCTGCATGCAGAACGGCGCCTCCGGCCGGGGATGTCGTTTGCTGTCAGGGCACGCAGGTCGGGTGTTACGGGGTTCAACAGCCAGGAACTCGGGGCGGCGGTCGGTTCGGCCGTCCTCGACCGGATCCCGGAGGCCAGGGTGAACCTGACGGCGCCCGACTACGAGGTCTTCGTGGAAGCCCGGGAGTTCGGCGGCCTCGTCTACGATGAGAGGATCGGCGGGCCAGGCGGGCTCCCCTACGGGACGCAGGGGGAGGTTATGGCCCTCCTCTCAGGGGGCATCGACTCGCCCGTTGCATCGTGGCTGATGATGCGCCGAGGATGCCTGATGGTCCACCTTAACATGCACAGCGGGCGGTTCGGGGGTGAGGATACGGAGAAGAACGTTCTGCAGAACCATGCCCGGCTCTCTGCTTGGGTTCCGGGGCACCCGCTCGACCTCCTCGTCGTGGATATGGAACCGTTCTTTGAAGCGATCACGGCCTTGAAGGAGCCCCGTTACCGGTGCATCCTCTGCAAGCGGTTCATGCTCCGGGTGGCGGGCATCCTTGCCGAAAGACGCGGCGCCTACGCGCTCGTCAACGGCGACAACCTGGGGCAGGTGGCCTCCCAGACGCTGGCGAACATGACGGTGATCGCTCCGGCGGCGTCCGTGCCGGTGCTCCGGCCGCTGATCGGGTTTGATAAGGAGGAGATCATCGAGCGCGCACGCGCAATCGGGACGTTCGAGGCCCATCCGGGGGATGTCGGATGCGCAGTCGCCCCCCGCTACCCTTCGACGGCGGCACCCGCGGCGACGATCGCCGGGATCGAGGAAGAGATCGGCGTCGGGAGCCTCGCGGAGCGGGCGGCGGCGACGGTGCGGGTGTACCGCGCAAAGAACGGGGTGGTTGAGGAGGTTGGGTGAGGAATTAGGTGCAACGCCGCCCGAGAGTACTTGCATTTCGAACCATCGCGGAACACAGATCCCGAAAATTTGTGGCTCTTTGAGCCTTAGAATATTCTATTCGTTGTTATGGGCAAGAACGGGACAAAGCCCGGTACAGTGGACCGTCCCCCAGACGCGATATCCACTGGAAAGTCGTGCATGGGTTACGCAAGCGAAGGGTGGTTGCGAACTCCCCCGGAGAGTTCAGGTACACGATAGACCGGATAACGCTCCGGCCCGCACGCACCGGTTCCAAAAGAAAAAATGTCTCGGGGTTCCTCAGACAGTATTCAGCCCGTTATCCTGCGCAACTCCGACAAACGACTCCCCGACGTGCCGGATCTGTTTTTCCGTCAACCCGAAGGTGTTGTACTTCCAGACTTTCGTGGAGCCGGGGATGACCCCGGTGATCCCCCGCTTCTTCATGTCGCTTGCGAGGAAGAATCCACGTTTCTTGTGCCGTTGTGCCACCATATCGAAGGAGCCGCGGGTATCTATCCGGGTCAGGGTGTGCTTTCTGGGGTAGTCGGAGAGGACCTTTGTCCCCTCGATGGAGAGGAGGGCATCCGTGACCGCCTGCGAATGCGCCACCTCGGTCTCCCAGTGCTGCACCCGCTCCCTGACGTGGGGGAACGAGGCCATCATCCCGACGACGGTGACGCCCATCAGGGTGCAGCCCATCATCTCCACCTCTTTCATGCCGAACGTCCGGCCGGTGACGTCTCCCTTTGCCTGTGTCATCCGGAAGACCCGCGCTGCGTGCTCGTTCGTCGTCGCGAGGACACCGGAGGGCGCCGGGGCCGCCATGCTCTTGTGCCCCGACCCGACCACGAAGTCGGCGCCGAGCGCTTTGCCGTCGACAGGCATGATCCCGACGGTGTAGGCACCGTTGACGAGGACCGGGATGTCGTACTGGTGGGCGACCTTGATGATTCCTGCGACGTCGTGGACGTTCCCGAACTGGTAGTCGACGTGGTCGACGAAGAGCAGGGGCGGGGTCCGCGAGAACTCCCGGATCACCGCCTCGATCTTCTCTGCTGCGGCATCGGGAGTGATGTGGTTCTTTTCGTCCTTCGGGATCTCCCGGGGGATCCCGCCCGCCGCTTCGATTGCCATGAACTCGGTGTAGTGGGCGAGCGCCGTGAGGATGACCGGGTCGCCTTTCGAGACGAGAGTGCTTGCAACCGCCTGGAACCCCCGGCGCGCTCCCGGGACCACCCGCGCGGTATCCATATTCA
Source organism: Methanoculleus sp. (assembly GCF_035363275.1). NCBI lineage: Archaea > Methanobacteriati > Methanobacteriota > Methanomicrobia > Methanomicrobiales > Methanomicrobiaceae > Methanoculleus > Methanoculleus sp. Next base: position 27,855 of record NZ_DAOSET010000004.1, read on the forward strand.
GCCACGCGGCGAGGTCCGCGTGGTACTGCGCGATAGGGGGGTTCTTGATATAGTCGAGCCGGGGAGGGTTGCGGCAGTTGTCGCAGACCGAATAGCCGTCGCCGAAGGATATCGCCGCTTTCATGGCTTCAGGAGTGAGCCGCCCACCGGCCTGGATCGGGTCGATGTTGATGTACATCTCCTCGACGTCACGGGCTTCGATATCGACTGCGCACCTCACCGGACCAGCTCCTCTTCGATGACTGCGATCTGCCGCTTCACCTTCTCGAGCGTGGCTGCGGCACGCTTCTGCTCTGCCTCGTCAAGGTCGTGCTGCGGGGCTGTCTCCCGCAGGAGGAATCGGATGTCGGAGAGGAGGAAGAGTGCCTGAAAAACTGCGTCAACGGCTCTTTTTGACACGAGATCACCATACAAATATCAGTGAGGATATATTAGGTTACGCGTGTTTCGGGCACTGAGCCTATGCCGCACACTTTCACACCGCGCTGAACAGGCATTTATACTCTAGGGACATGGAGATTTAGTGGGCATGAAGATCGTTCATTTAGCAGACACGCATCTCGGATTGTCGGCTTTTAACCGAGTAGATCCGGAGACCGGGATGAACCTGCGCGAACAGTTCATTTACGACAACTTCCTTGCCTCTGTTGACCGGATCATCGCGATGCGTCCCGACGCGCTCGTCCATGCAGGCGACCTCTTCCACCAGGTCAAACCGAAGACCCGCGCCTACACGACGGCGCTCGACGCCCTCTCCCGCCTGCGGGACGCGGGGATCCCGGTGCTCGTGGTTGCGGGCAACCACAGCATGGCCAAGACCCGGTATACGGCATCGCCGTTTGAGGTGCTTGAGAGGGGAGGCTACGCTGCAGGCGACCTCTACGTCGCTCACAACAACCGCTATCGGCGGGTCGAACTGGGGGACACCGTCTTTCACCTGATACCGAATATGCTCCTCCCCGAAGGGTACCGGACGGCATTTGCGGAGGTCGAGTACTCCGGCGGCACAGACGTGCTTGTCACCCACGGCCTTGCGAGCATCCTGAAGGACCGGCGGTTGCACACCGTCGCCGAGCACGAACTGGACACGACGATCCTCTCGGACCGGTTCGACTACATCGCTCTCGGCCACTTCCACGGCCAGGTGCAGGTCGCCGACAACGCCTGGTACAGCGGGTCACTTGAGTACTGCAACTACGGAGAGATCGCGGAGAAGAAGGGCGGCCTCGCCGTGGACCTCGAGTCCGGGGAGGTCGAGCAGATCGACCTCCCGCGCACCCCCATGATCAGCCTCGGCCGGATCAATTGCGACGGCCTCTCGGCCCGTGAGGTCGTGGAGGGCATCCTCGACGCGGCCGGTACCGCAGGTGAGCGGATCGACCGCGCGATCTGCCGGGTCACGCTCGATGGAATACGGCGCGAGACGCTCCGCGCACTTGACCAGAAGGCGCTCGCGGACGTCCGGGCTCAAGTGCTGGACCTCAAACTGCAGGTGATAACCGCCGACGATCCGTCCCGGATCTTCTGCGAAGACTCACTCGTCGGTCTGGACTACATCGGTGAGTTCGAGCGTTTCGTGGAGCGGGAGCACCTTGCCCCCGGCGAGGAAGAGTTCGTGAAGAGGACCGGGACGGCGGTCCTCCGGTCGGCCATCGCACGCCATAAAGAGGGAGAGCGTGCTGCTGAATAAACTCCGGATGCGGAACTTCAAGCGGTTCCGTGATCAGGAGATCGCCTTCCAGGACGGCATCACGGGCATCGTCGGGAACAACGGGACCGGCAAGAGCAGCATCGTCGCCGCGATCCTCTTCGCCCTCTATGGCCTCCAGGGGACCGGGCTCGACGGAAACTACATCGTCAGTTCCTTTGCCGGCCCACAGGACGTCTGCGAGGTCCGCCTGGACTTCCGGGTCGCCGGCAACGACTACGCCGTCGTCCGCAGGTTCAAACGCCGCCCCTCCTCGACCCTCCACGAGGCAAACCTCTACCTGAACCAGAGACTTCTCGCGAGCAGCGTCCAGAAGGTAGGAGAGGAGGTGCAGCGGATCGTCGGCATGGGCCCGGGAGACCTCCGGAACACCATCTACTCCGGGCAGAAGGAACTCCTTGCCCTGATCGAGAGCCGGGCCGGGTCCCGGAAGGACTGGTTCATGCAGGTGCTGGGCATCGATTACCTCAGGAAAGACAGCATGGAAGACCTGAAGAAGGTGGTCGATGCCCGGGAAGGGGTTTTCCTGGAACTCTCCGGGCGGCTCCGGGAGCTCGATGCAGACGGGATCCGCGACCGCCTCTCGGCACTCCACACCGATCTCGCCGGTGTTGAAGAAGCCTCAGAGAAGGCAGGTGCCATCGATAGGCGTGCCGTGGAGTTGCTCGAGGATGCCCGACGAGAACGCGACCGGCTGCTCTCCGTGCGCGAACGGTATCTCCACCTCAGAAACGAGGAGGAGGTGTTCACGGCGGAGATCACACGACTCCGTGCCGAGTGCCGGGAGGGGGAGGCGGAGATCGCAGAGCGGCGGCGGTTGCAGGCCGAACTTGCAGAACTCACGCCTCTCGCCGACCGCTACGAACCTCTGAAGGCGGAGATGGTCGTGATGGCGGAGGCGAAGGCCGCAACCGACCGCCGGGTCCTCGAGGTGCATGCCGCAAACGAGCAGGTCCGCGAGTACGGAGAACGCAACGCGAAGATTGAGGCCGAACTCACCGCACTTGCAGAGGACGAGGAGGCGGTTACCGCCCTTGCCCGGGAGGTCGGGGAGTGGCAGGCCCTCCGCGACCGTCTCACGACGATGAAGGCACTCCAGCCGGAGTACGACGCCCTCCGTGAGGAACTCGCCCGCATGGACGAGCGCTTTTCCCAGACGGAGCGCCGTGTCCGGGAGAATCGGCTGGAGATCGAAGCGATCGAGGAGAAGACACGACACCTTCGCGCGATCGAAGCGGAGATCGAGGACCTCGACTACCTCCGGGCCCGGGAAGAGGCTTTTCTCAAAGCCCAGGAGTACGCCCGGCAGGAAGAGCGGTGCCTCCGGGAGGTCCGCGCCGCAACAGACGAGATGAGCCTGCTCGAGAGCGAGATCGCCGGGCTTGCCCGACAGCTCGCCGGGATGGGCGCCATCGAGGGGGAGATCGAGTCGGCGGAGAGCCGGAAAGACTACCTGACATCCCGGATCAGCGCCTGTGCCGAACGCCAGGAGGCGATCCGCGACGAGATCCGGAAACTGGCCGAACACCGGGCGGAGATCCTCGCCGCAGGCCCGGAAGGCTCCTGCCCGACGTGCCACCAGGGACTCGGCGAGCACTACGAGGAACTGGTTGGCGACCTTGCAGCCGCTACCACGTCGATGCAGGCCACGCTTGCAGACCTCGAACACGAGTATACGAGGGCGACCGCCGACCGCAAGAACCTCGTCGCCGCTCTGCAGGACCTCTCCCGGCAGCGCATCGACTGCCAGCGCCTGAAGGAGCAGCACGCGCTCTACTCGTCGCGGCACGACCAGAGCAGAAGGAGCGTGCAGCGGTGGCGGGCCGAGGCCGAAGAACACCGTGCGGCGATGCAGGCGCTCGGCATGGACGAATACGATCCGGCGGTGCATATCGCCCTCAAGGAGCGCATCCACGCTCTCGTGGAGAAGCGGGCAGCGGCCGACACCCTCCGGGGCGAGTGCAGCCGCCTCCCCGCCCTCCAGGAGGAGCGGCAGCGGCTCATCAAGGATGTCGAGGGCTACCTCGCCGGAAAAGAGGAGACCGAGGCGAAGGTATCCCGGATCGGGTTCGACCCCGTGGTCCGGCAGCGCCTTGATGCCGAAGCGCAGGCACTTGAGGGGTCATACCGCGCCTACGCGGAGGCACAGGCCCGTCTCGCGCGGCGACCGGCGCTGGAGAAGGAGCAGGAGGCTGTTCTCGCACGGGTCGACGCTCTCCGGCAGAGGCTGGAGGTCGCCCGGGCTGAACTCATCCGCCTCTCGTTTGACCCGCAACGGTTCGCACGCCTTGGTGAGGAGTGCAGCCGTGCCGAAGCGGCGCACCGGAGAGCGCTTGAGCTCCGGGTCCGCCTCGAGGAGGTTCCACGCCTCTTCGAGACGCTCAAGGCAAAGCAGGACCTCCTCGCAAGTCGGGAGGCCGACCTGCTCCGGGTCGGGGCGGCCATCGGCGACCTCGGGTTTGACGAACGAGCGGTCGCGGCAGCAGAGGAGGCAGTCGCGGGCCGCGAGCGGGAGGTTGCGGCGGCACGGGAGCAGCGGTACGCAATCACCGCTCGCATAACCGGCCTGGCGGCAGAGATCGAGAATGAGGCAGGGAGGCTCTCCCGGGCGGAGGACCTCTCCCGGCAGCAGGAGACGCTCACCAGGGAGATCGGGCGCCTGAAACTGACCCGCACCCTCATCAAGGACTACACGGACTACCTCCTGCAGGTGGTCAGGGACAGGATCGAGGAGGAGGCGGGGAGGGTGCTTGCCGAGATCACCGATGGGCGCTACGGGACGGTGATGCTCGACGACGACTTCACCGTCCTCGTCCACGATATGGGAGACGACTACCCGGCCGACCGGTTCAGCGGCGGAGAGCAGGACGACATCGCCATCGCCCTCCGGGTCGCCCTCTCCCGGTTCCTTGCCGAGGTGAACGGGGTGCACGACTCCACGTTCCTGATCTTCGACGAGATCTTCGGGAGCCAGGATGAAGGGCGGCGTAATAACCTCCTGCGGGCGCTCCGGACCCAGGAGGCTCATTTCCCCCAGATTCTCCTCATATCCCATATCACCGAGGTCCAGGATGAGTTCTCGACGACGCTCATGGTCGAGATGGGGGCGGACCAGGCAAGCCGCGTCCGGGAGTTCGAATGATGGACCGGAAGACCTTTTACCAGGACGCCATCCGGCGGGTCGCCGGAAGGATCCGGGAGTCCGCCCCCGAGGACCTTCCCGAGCGGTTTTCGGCGTGCAGCGGGTTTGATACGTCATCATACCGCTGCTGCCGGCCCGAGTTCGACGGGGCAGTCTGCGCGGTGGACGGGAGCAACACCATAATTCTCGACGCAGGCAGTTTCGCCATCGCCGCCGTCCGGGCATCGGTCAGCGCGTATGCCGGCAGTGCCCGCCTCTGCCACCGTACGACGCCCCTCTACGTCGTTACGGTCAACCCGGGAACCGGGAACGAGGACTTCGACACGCTCTTTTACGACTGTTTTCACTGCACCCCGAAGGCGCACCTCGACCACGACGACCCGGTCCGGAACACCGCCGTCATACGCGACACCCTCGAGTACTGGGCGGCGATGGAGATGGCCGCGGAACTCGATACCGGGGACCTCATCGTCCTCGACGGCACGCTCCAGGTCCGCCATGCAAGCCATGACGAGGTCATCGAGAGACTCTTGAACCTCTGCAACCTCCGGGGGGTGCTCATCGCCGCGGTGACGAAACGAACGTCGCTCACCTGGGGTGGGGGGCACCCGATCATCCCGGCGGCAGAGGGGCTTGCTCGCGAACTTTCCGTCCGTGAGCCCTGGTATCTCTGCGTCTCCGCCGCCGAGGGCCTCATCGATCGGCAGGAGGCACGCCCCTGGAAGCAGCGGGGCGAGCAGTACGTTACGCGGCTGCACCCGCGGGCACAGCGGGCGTTCAAGGTGGAGATCCCGAAATACTACGGCCCGGACAACGTCGAACGGGTCTTCTCGGCGCTCGCGTTCTTTGCCGACGACGGGAGGGTCACGGGCTACCCGTACCCGCTCCTCGACGCCCACCTCACCACGAAGATCGGAAGGGACGCGGTTGACCAGGTCCGCCGGGACATCGTCCGGGACATGGACCTGCTCGGCATGACCTTTGCCGATTACACCGGCATCTTTGGAGACTACCACGATGAATTTGATCGATATTGACGGCGGCGACGCCTCGAAATACCGCCTGATCGGGGACCGGGTGCTCAGCTACCGGTTTGCCGTCCCCCACGACGAAGAACTCTTTCTCGGGGACATCTTGAAGATCACCGACGACGTCAAGGGGCTGACGTTCTTTGCCAAAGTGAGCGACCTCCTCCACGACTGCAACTTCTCCGACCCGAACTGGGACACCCGGCCCCATACCGAGCACTTCTACACCATAGGGGAGGACGTCTTCATCCTCGTCGAGGCGCTCCCGCTCGGGTACGTCGGCGCTGACGGCACCTTCCGAAAACCCCGGACAATTCCGGCGAAGTTCTCCCGCGTGGAGCGGCCGGGCTCGGATGACTTTGCATTCCTCCGGCAGGTGATGGGCGATATCGAGGTCGGGGTGATGAAGACCGGCCAGGACGTCCTGCAGGACGTGCAGGTCGCTCTCCCCTCAACCGTCATGCGCCAGCACATGGGCGTCTTCGCGACGACGGGCATGGGGAAGAGCAACTTCATGAAGGTCTTCTGCGCATCCTGTATGCAGGCCCGGGCGTTCGGGCTGCTCATCGTCGACCCGCACGGCGAGTACGTGGCGGGCGGGCGGTCGTCGAGCGGCAAGGATACCCGGGGACTCCTGCACTACCAGGCCGGCCGGGACGGGCTCTCCGTCTTCTCCACCCGGTCGGAGCAGTTCCGGAAGAAGTACCGTCTGGACCAGCTCTACCTTGACCACGACGACTTCAGGGCGCCCGACCTCCTCCTGCTCTACGAGCACTCTCCGCCCCAGCGCGAGGTCGTGGAGATGCTCGAGAGCACGCCGGGTTCCGACGTGATCGACTTCTTCCAGACCACCGACTTTGCAACCTTCGACGCCGAGACCTACACCGGCCGCCATCCCCGGATTGCCCGGGACTTAAAGAACTTCTCACCGAGCACGCTCTCGGTGATGCAGCGGCGCATCACGGGCATGATGAACCGGAACCGGGGCTTCTTCCGGCGCCAGGGCTCCTCGATCCCGGAGATCGTGAAGGCGCTCCACGAGAACAAGGTCGTCCTGATCGATATCCCGGGAATGAGCGAGCAGAGCGAACTCTTTGTCCTCTCGATCATAACGCGCAAGATCATGCGCAACCACCAGGGGGAAGGGGCCGGAGGCGATGAGGAGCCAAAGCAGGTGCTGATCACCATCGAGGAGGCGCAGCGGGTGCTGGGGTCAGGACCCGGGAGCACCCAGATCTTCCGGGAAGCCGCGATGGAGGGGAGAAAGTTCGGTGTCGGGCTCTGTGTGGTGACCCAGCAGCCGAAGAACATCGACGCCCGGGTCCTTGCCCAGTTGAACACCTTCGTCGTGATGGGGCTCTCAGACCGGGGAGACCGCGATATCATCGCAAGCAGCGCAAAGCAGGACCTATCGCGCCTGGACACCGAGATCCAGACGCTTGAACCGGGAGAAGCGGTCATCAGCACCATCGGGATACCGTTCCCGGTGAGCACCCGGATCCATCTCTTCGAGGAGTACGTTCAGGACCTCAACACAAGACCGGTGGTCCGGCCGATCGACGACGGGCTTGATACGACATTTTGAGAAGAAACGCGCGAAGGTGATGTTGGCAGGATCCTATCCTGTGTCAACTGTCCCTTCACTGAATTGCTTGACGCCCCGGGGGCATCAGGATTACTGGACTTTCTCGATTTTTCGTATCGAGACGCAGTTGATGACCGCATCCCCGGACAGGATGTAGCGTTTGACGACCGTCCCGAGCACCTCGACCACATCCCCCTTCTGTACGTTGTGTGCCGGCGAGGTGAACATCTTGACCGATATCTCACCGGTCCGGTCGGCGACGAGGTACTGCGGCCGGTTGAGGAACTGGAAATACACACGTTCGACGACACCCTTTATGCGTACCGGTTCCCCGAGCATGTTTAGGTTGATCTCCCGTATCCGGGCGTTCTTCGCTTCTGCTTCGTACATAGGCACCAGTGACGTATACTGTGACTGGCTCATGTAGTTGAGCGCTAGCGGTATGAGAACCAGCATGACGGCCACAGGTACGCCCCAGATCAGCAGGTATACATCCCCTGTAGTGAGGACATACGCTGCCATCAAGACAACAAAAAAGAGGAAGACGGCCAGTACAACGGCCGACACCCTCACTTTGATATTTCCGATCTGCATCGTTAATCAGGTCTACTTAGATCTACTTAAGGGCTGCAATTTCCTTTCTGAATGCGACCCAGTAGAGGACACCGACGAAGAACAGACCGCCGACGATGTTGCCGAGTGTGACCGGAATTACGTTGTTGGTCCACATGTTCACCCAGTTGACCGTCGCGACTGCCTTTGTGGGGTCAATACCTGTGACGAAGATACCCGCCGGGATGAAGTACATGTTCGCAATGCTGTGTTCGAACCCGCTGGCAACGAAGGCGAAGATCGGGAACCAGATACCGACGATCTTACCGATCGCGTCGTCGGCGCAGATACCGAGCAGGACAGCAAGGTTGACGAGCCAGTTACAGGCAATTGCCTTCAGGAAGCACGACCAGAGCGCCATACCACCGACGTAACCTGTCTTTGCGGCCGCTATGCCTATCGCTCTCGTACCAAATGCGGTGACCGTTGCGACTCCGGCGGCATCGTAGCTGACACACGGCCCGTATGCCATGATGTACGCAAAGATTACCGACCCGATGAAGTTGCCGATATATACCCAGACCCAGAGGTTGAGCACGCTTGCCCAGCTGACCTTGTGGACGAACGCTGCCATGGGGGCGAGCATCGCGTCGCCGGTGAAGAGTTCGGCACCGGTCATGATTGTGATGATAAGTCCGACAGGGAAGACAGCACCCAGAACGAGCTGGGAGATACCGGGGCTTGCCGCACCGAACCGCATCGCAACGTCGGTTGCCTGGATACCGGTCGAACAGACCGTCGCCAGGGCAGCACCCATCGCGATGAAGGCTCCGGAGAGGACACCACGCAGGAGCATGTTCCAGGCCGGCAGTCCGACCTTGTACTTCCCGGCATCACCTGCTTTTGCTACGATAGCAACTGGAGGATGGAATACCATTTTTCATACACCTCTCTAAACGTCCTACCTATACCATCAAGTAATCCGAATGGATAGGTCTAATTAATCAGTAATTTAAGAGTGCTATTAATAGGTTTCGAAATGATCGCTGTGCCCCGGTGACGGAGCCTCATTTGGGGCATTTATCGTCGCTGTAAGTTAATTTCCATAGTTAAACATGAAGAATCAATAAATAACGCTTTAACCTTCGGATTGGAGACCACGCAGAATATAGGTAGTTTTAGGGGATGTTCGACGGTATTCCGGGAGCAGGCGCGCCCGGTCTCCGGCAGTAGCCCATTCCCCCTTCCGGGACAGAAAAAATACGGCATTATCACCGCACTTGACATGCGCGCAGGAATGACCATCAGGGACCGGCTTTCAGTCAGGCAGATTAACTTTGTTTTGAAGAGAAGGCCGGCCAGCGCCTCGCTTCCAGAGCAGTCTCCGGTTCCGTGCCGGACCTCGCTTCAGGCGGACTGCAGACACCGTGGGCGTAAGCCTTTGTGGTGCCGCAGTAGCCGACGCATGCCTCGGGTACAGCCTGCCCTGTAGACCGATCAGGGGGTATGCTCCCGGGAAGGGTCCCCCTCCCGCCGCATGATGACCGTGTAACTCGGAAGACGCCGTTCGGACGCTGCAGGAGCGTTATCAGGCGTCTTTGGAAGATGTACAGCGGATTTTGGAGAGGAGTGCCGAACGGCTGGAGGAGGGGCATCCCGGTTCGGGCTGCGCGCCCACCCGTCACCCGACGGCCGATGCACGGCACGACGGACGTGCCGGCCGCAGCTGGCGCAGGAGCCGGACGTGCGCAGCCAGGAACATGAACGAAGCAGGATCCTACAGGGCTCAAGGGAACTTTCTCCTCCGCGCTGCAGCCAATCAGATTGGGCAATCCCTCCAGGAGGAGCAGTGCCTGGTGCACCGGGAGACCTGCTTCCGGATCCGGTGTAAGCGCTCCGTGCCCTCTCAGGCAGGAATCGTCCTTCAGACACTATATCTTCCCGTCCCACACCACAGACCGTACCGGGAGCGCCGGCCGGCAATGTGCATTCAAAAACAATGTACTTCCACTGGGAATTAATCAAATAACATATCAGGTCGTATGAAAAATATTTCATAGATTTCATGCAGATCGAGGAAGCCGTCACTCCTTACAGGAGGGTCATACTTATCGCCATCATCGTCGGGCTTATCGCCGGCCTCGGTGCCCTGTTCTTCTTTGAAGGGCTGAAACTGGGAACTGCGTTTTTCATGGAAGGCATCGTCGGGTTCAACCTCCCGAAGGAAGGGCAGACCCTCCAGGATATCAGCCAGTGGGCTCCTCCCGATCACCTCTGGATGATCCTCCCCGTCATCTGTTTCGGGGGGCTTCTCTCCGGCATCCTGGTCTACACCCTTGCCCCGGAGGCGGAAGGTCACGGGACCGATGCAGCGATCAGGGCGTTTCACGGAGGAAAGCGGGTACGCTGGCGTGTCCCTCTCGTTAAAGCCGTCACCGCCATCCTGACCATCTCGACGGGAGGAAGCGCGGGCCGTGAAGGGCCGACCGCGCAGATCTCGGCCGGTTTCGGTTCGATCGCCGCCGACCTGTTAGGCCTCTCCCCCCGCGAGCGGAGGCTTGCCATCGCCACCGGTGTCGGCGCCGGGATCGGCACGATCTTCATGGCACCTCTCGGCGGGGCAATCCTCGCCGCGGAGATCCTCTACAAGCAGGACTTCGAGACCGAAGCGATCGTTCCCGCGTTTCTGGCCTCTGTCATCGGATATGCCATGTTCGGCCTGGTCGAAGGGTTTGAACCGGTCTTCGGTCCCGCGGCGACCTCCTGGAACGTCTTTCAGATCCCGTTCTTCATCCTCCTCGGCGTGGTCTCGACGGCAGTCGGCCTGATCTACATAAACGCCTTCTATGGGACGAACAGGATTTTTAAGGAGATATTCGGCCGGTTCAACCTCCCGAATCACTTCAAACCCCTTGCCGGGGCGTTTCTCACCGGCATATTCGTCCTTGCTCTTGCGGCCCTCTCTCCCGAAGCGGCAATCGTCGGGCTCGGGAGCCTCGGAACCGGATACGGCTTTGCGCAACTTGCCCTCTATAACATGCTCCCCGTCGGGGTGCTGCTCTTCCTCCCGTTTGCAAAGATCCTGACGACATCGCTCACCATCGGCTCGGGGGGGAGCGGCGGCGTCTTCGCACCGGGACTGGTGATCGGGGGGGCGACAGGAGGGGCCTTCGGTTCCCTGCTGCACCTCGCGCTCCCCGGCATCGTGCCCGCAGAATCCGTGCCGGTCTTCTTCGTCGTCGGGATGATCGCCCTCTTCGGTGCGATCTCCCATGCACCCATCGCGGTCATGATCATGGTCGTAGAGATGACCGGCGACTTCTCCCTGCTCGTGCCGGCGATGGGCGCTGTCTCGGTGGCGGTCATTCTCATCGGCCAGTCCACCATCTTCCGTGAGCAGGTGCTGGACCGGTCCCAATCTCCTGCTCACAGGGACGAGTATATGGTTGAAATCCTCCAGGATATCCATGCCGGCGATATTATGGTGCCCCGTGACCGGATCCTGGCTGTATCGCCCGATGACAGGGTTGGACGGGTGCTCCACCTGATCGACGAGACACTGCACACCGGGTTTCCGGTGCTCGATGGGGAGGGCAAACTCGTCGGCATCATCGCTCTCGATGATGTCAGAGATAACCGGATAAACGGCGAGCATGACGTCCTGGTGAAGGAGGCCATGAGCTCACGGGTATTCACCGTTCACCATGCCTGTACGTTGCGCGATGCCCTGGACCTGATGACCGAGCACGACATTCACCACCTGCCTGTTGTTCCGGCAGATGATCCGGGGGTGCTCTCCGGCTTCATCACCCGGACAGATATTATGAAGGCCTATACCCGGAAGGTATCTCAGTCGGCAGGGAGACGCCGTACAGGGTCCGTCACCCTGATCGAACCGGGTATGGCGGCAGGAAACAGTCCCGGCGAGAAAAAGAGGGTTGATGGTTGAGCGTTGCATTCAGGTCATTTGAACACGTCAAAGATCTGGTCGCTCCCCGTCGCGATGAGCCGGTCGCGCTCTGAACTCTCCTCGACGAGCGCGAGCACGGGGGGAGTCATATCCTCGCCCGGGTGGAACCCAAAGAGCCTCTCGAGGTCGACCTGGATGGCGTGCAGGAAGACCGAGTTTGAGATCTCCACAGGACAGAGCTCCTCGCACTGGCCGCAGTTGACACAGGAGTCGGAGATATGCGCGAACCGGATCAGGTGGAACATGAACGGCGGCGGGATGACGCCGGGCTCGACCAGGTAGTCCTTCTTCGTACTGCAGTCGATACAGTAGCAGATCGGGCAGTTCTCGATGCAGGAGTAGCACTTGATGCACCGGGAGGTCTGCTCCCGGATCCGGTTCAGGCGCTCCGTCCCCTCGCCGAGCGCCCCGAAGTAGCGTTCCCGCCATTTGTCGCCGAGTTTCAGCATGGCGTTCTCGACCTTGCCGCGGATCTCGATCCCCTTCGGATTTGCCGCCTCCGTCGCCACGGCGCCGGCCTGGATAGCGCTGTTGAGGAGGTTCGCGCCCTTCTCGGAGCAGACCTCGACGAATGTGGCGTTGCCGGCTTTTTCCCCAATAACGCCCCAGTTCCCGCAGGCGAGATCCGCCTGACGCGGGATCTTGATCTTGCACCGCCGGCAATTGGACCGGCGGCCGAGCCCCTCGTTCCCGAGAAGGTCTTCTGCCCCCTCCTCGAGTTCATCGATCGAGACGGAGGCGTGCTCGCCGTCCTTTGTGACAACGATGAACTTTCCCTTGTCGATCTCCTCCTTGACGACATCGTCGGGGTCGAGGCCAAGCTTCTCCCGGACGACGGTCCGCGCTACCTCCGGCCGGATGGTGCCGCCGCAGTTGAGGCCGATCACGATGATGTTGTCCAGGTTGACCTGCCCGCGTTTGGCCATCTCGTAGATAGCCTTGACGTCGCAGCCCTTGAGGACCGTCGCAATCCGCATATTGGGATCGGTTGCGAGGAGGCACCGCCGCATCTGTTTGGGGAGGAGCAGGGTGCCGCAGTGGAGCGAGCCCGCAATGCCTCCGATCTCGGCGGGGTCGGTGATCAGCGCCGGCAGGGCGTCGTAGACGTCCGCGCCCTTCCGGACCGCAAAGACCCCGTCAACCATACCGCTCTCGAGAGCGTGGCGCAGCAGGGCGGTCACCGCTCCGCCGGTCTCGGCCTTCTCGCGGAGTTCGTCGTCCGTCGTCCATGCATAGAGTAAATCGCCTTTTCCTGCCATATCTCACACCTCCCCGATTCTCTCGACCTTCACGGCACACGCCTTGAACTCAGGGATCTTTGCGATCGGGTCGAGCGCGTTGTTCGTCAGGACATTCGCCGCACACTCCCTGTAGTGGAACGGCATGAACATGACACCCTTCACGATGTCGGGGGTCACCTTCGCGGGGACGTCCACCGTGCCGCGGCGGGTGCTCGCCCGGACGACCTCGTCGTCCTTAATGCCGAGTTCCCTCGCATCCTCAGGGTTGATCTCGATCCAGCCCGTGGGTGCCTCCTTCTCAAGGCTCCGCGACCGGCGGGTCATGGTGCCGGTATGCCACTGCCAGATCGTACGGCCGGTCGTAAGGACGAACGGGTACTCGGCGTCCGGGACCTCGGCGGGCGGTTTCCACTCGATGGGCGAGAAGACGCCCAGGCCGTCGGGCATCGCAAACTTCTCCCGGTGGAGGATCGCCGTTCCCGGGTGCTCCGCCGTCGGGCAGGGCCAGTGCAGGCCGTCCGGATCGAGGCGAGCGTAGGACATCCCGTGGTAGGAGGGCGTCACGGCGGCGACCTCGTTAAAGACCGCTTCAGGGCTTTCGAACGCAAACTGTTTCTCGTAGCCCATCCTGCTCCCGAGCTCGCAGATGATCCGCCAGTCTTCCTTCGCTTCGCCGGGTGCCTGCTGTGCCTTCTTCCAGCGCTGGACACGCCGCTCGGTGTTCGTCTGGGTGCCGTCCTTCTCGGCGTAGCAGACGGCGGGCAGAATGACGTCGGCGAGTTCGCCCGTCTCGGTCATGAAGATGTCCTGCACGACCAGGAACTCGAGGTTCCGGAGGGCCTCCTCGACGTGGTGGAGGTCGGGATCGGAGAGCATCGGGTTCTCGCCCATGATGTACATCGCCTTGATCTCACCGGGCTTGTCGGCGAGGACGTTGATCATCTCGGTGACGGTGTAGCCGACCCTGCCCTCGGCAATATCCTCGACGCCCCACATCTCCATCATCTTCTTCCGGGTCGCCTCGTCGGTGACCTTCTGGTAGCCGGAGTAGACGTTCGGGAGGGCTCCCATGTCGCAGGCGCCCTGGACGTTGTTCTGGCCGCGGAGCGGGTTCACGCCGCTGCCGGGCTTGCCCAGGTTGCCGGTGAGCATCATCAGGTTCGCGGTCGATTTGACGTTGTCGACGCCGACGGTGTGCTGGGTGATGCCCATCGAGTAGATGAGCGCGGCAGCATCGGCCGTTGCGATCCACTCGGCCGCGGTCCTGAGGCTCTCGACCGGAATCCCCGAGATCTTTGAGACGTTCTCAAGGCTGTAAGTCTCCTGCATGACGACCTCCTTGAGGTTCTCGTAATCCTTCGTTCGGTTCGCAATGAACTCCTTATCCTCCCTGCCGTTCCGGATGATCTCCTGCATCAGGCCGTTTAAGATGGCGACATCGGTTCCGGAGACGAACGGCATGTAGAGATCAGCCTGTCGGGCGGTCGGGGTGAAGCGCGGGTCGGCGACGATCACCTTCCCGCCGCTCTCTCTTGCACGGACGATGCTCCGTGCAATGAGCGGGTGCTGCTCGAAGGTATTACTCCCGAGGACGAAGACGCACTTTGAATCGGCGATGTCCTTGATCGAGTTCGTCATCGCGCCTGATCCGAAGACCGCCGCAAGGCCCGCGACGGTGGACGAGTGGCAGAGCCGGGCGCAGTGGTCGACGTTCGGGGTCTTGAGCGCCACCCGCGCGAACTTCTGCATCAGGTAATTCTCCTCGTTCGATGTCCGGGCGGAGGAGAGACAGGCCATCTCTCCGGGTTTATAGGACCTGAACTTCTCCGTGATCAGGTCGTAGGCCTCGTCCCAGGTCGCCTCGACGAACGTACCGTCCTTCTTGATGAGCGGTGTTGTCAGGCGGTCGGGGCTGTTGATAAACTCGTGGGCATACCGTCCTTTGGGGCAGAGTTTGCCGCCGTTGACGGGCGCACGCTGCCAGTGCGCCACATCGAAGACCTTGCCGTCCCTCACGACAAGGTTGAACCCGCACCCGGTGCCGCAGTACGGGCATGTTGTCGATACATACTTGATATCCATAGTTGTTCCCTCTGGCGGGGACAACATGACGCCCGAATTATATAATATACGTGGTTCCGGCGGAATTTTTGAGGAATATTGGTGGAATGCCGCAGGAACCCGACTCACAGGCCGGCCTGGACCGCCAGCGCCGCCACGAGCGTGACGATACCCGCCACCGAGAGCGGCAGGGTGTAGTTCCGCACGACCGCGGGAAAATCGTCGCCGGTCGTCCGTTTGAGCAGCCAGAAGAAGGGGTCGCTCACGTAGGAGAACATGAACGCTCCTGCAGAGATCATGAGCACCAGGGCAAGCGGGTTGATCGCCAGAGCGGCAGGGATCGTGGCGAGGATGGTGGCGGTGACGGTGGCGGTGACGACTCTTGAGCCCTGTGCCGCCTGCACCAGGGCGGCGACGACGAACGGGAGGAGGGTGATGGGGAGATAACCCTGAACGAGCGCGGCCACATCGGCAGGGAAGGTGCTTGCGGCGATGACGCCGCCGAGCGCTCCGGCACCGGCGAGGTCGAAGATGATGATCCCGGCGTTTTTCGTCCCCCGGGCAAGCGCCTTCTCCCGGACGTCGGCCGGAACGGTGAGAAGTGCGGCAAAGAGCCCGGCAAGAAGCGCCAGGTTGATGTTTGCAAGGGCGTGGAGCGGTGGGACGAAAGACCCTACTACGAGCGCGAAGACGATGACCAGGAACGGCAGCCAGGCGAGAAGGTGCCGCCCGCCCGCTATGGGAGCCGGTTCTGCCGGCAACGCCGCAGGCGTACCGCGGGCCCGCAGGGCGACAAGGAGACCGGCGAGGAGGAGGAGCGAGACAGGAAGGGTGACGAGGTCGACCTCCCAGGGCCGGCCGGCAAAGAGGCCGAGCGTCGTTATGGTGGAGTAGACCACTGGAGCGGGGTAGAGGAGCACGTAGGATATCATCCCGGCGACGCCGGCGCAGTAGAGGAGGATCTTTGACGCCTGCCGGTCGGGCTGGAGGTGCGTGATGATGGGGGCGAGGATGACGAACGAGGTGATGCCGCACATCAGCGGGACGGAGAGGAGGTAGCCGGCCGACCCTGCCGTGGCAAGGGGGCGGTGCACCAGGCCCCGGATGTCGGCGACGATATTCTCTATCCGACCACTCTCGCGGAGGACCTGGGCGATGCCGACTCCGCAGAAGATGACGATACCGAGGATGGAGAATATCCTGCCGGCGCCGCCCGTGATCGCCGCAATAAGCGTCTCCGCCGGCATCCCGGCAAGGGCGCCGAAGAGGACGGACGTCCCGACCAGGGTGAGAAACGGGGGGAGGTGATACCTGAGCGACGCGACGGTTATCACGACGATGGCGACGGCGAAGGGGATGAGGGTCTCCATCACTCTTCCGTTGACGGCATGGGGTTATAAGGCCCGCCGGCCTTCTGCTCCATCTCGCGGCGGGCTTCAGCAATCCGGGCCCCGGCAATCTCCCGGTATCCCGGGTCGATTTCAAACCCGATAAAGTCCGCGCCGAGGGCAAGCGCCGCAAGCGCCGTGCTCCCGATGCCCATGAAGGGGTCGAGGACCAGCATCCCCGGCCGGCAGCCGTGGAGCCGGATGCACATCTCCGGGAGCTTCTCCGGGAAACTGGTCGGGTGGGGCCGGGAGGAGCGGATGGTCCGGTAGGGGATGAACCAGGTGTTCCCCCGGTCCCGGAGGTCGCGCTCCGCCGCCTTCCAGCGGCCGATGTTGCTCTTGTCCTGGTAGGGGACGCCGACACCCAGTTTGTCGAGGGCGACGCTCCCTTTCTTCGTGAAGTGGAATATATGCTCGTGGCACTGGCTCAGGTAACGGGAACTGTTCACCGGCTGGTAGTGGCCGACGGCGATGTCCCCGAGTATGTTCTCGTAACCGCCGACATCCTCCTTCCCGATCGCGATCGCCTTGACCCAGTGGATGACGTTCTGCAGCTCGAAGTAGGGGCGGAACCGCTGGACGGCGTCGAAGGGGATCCAGGGGTCCCGGGGTTTGCCGCCGATGTTGAGGAAGAACGAGCCGTCATCGGCGAGGACCCGCGCCGCCCCGGCGGCGACCTCCTCCAGCCAGCCGAGATACTCTTCACGGGGCTGCCGGTCGTTGTATGACCGGTATTCCTTGCCGATGTTGTAGGGCGGCGATGTGACGATGATATCGACAGAACCCGCCGGAAGGCGCTGCATGCCCGCTATGCAGTCCATGGTATGGATGGTATTGGCGGCAAGCCCGCCGGGTCCGTCCGTCTCTCTCTCCTCTCCTGCCACTCAGATCATATTACAGGTTCGCGGTCCTCCGCAAAAAGGTGAACGAACCGGGACGGGTGTCAGGATCTTGCGTCCTCGCCCAGCACCTTCTGCCGGGTCCGCTCCAGGGTGTCGATGAAGTCCTCTACCTCATAAGGGTTGAGTCCTTCGCTCGTGGAGCCTTCACGTTCGAGGTAGACGATCTGGAGGAGCGCGTCTTTGAGGATCTCAAGACGGCTCTCCGGCGGGAGGATTATCTCGAACCGGCGGAAGATACGGTCGGATATGCAGACGAAATCACCGTGCATGGACGCAAACGAGAGGATTTCGTCTGCTGAAGGAACATCGCCCTGGCTCACCTCGACTTCCAGGACTGCGGGCGCATCGCCGCCCTCTTCTGCAAAACAGCGGGTGACCCTGATCTTCGTGGCTGCTCCTCCGGTTCCGGCGAACTATTCTCTACAGAGAATAATATAGTTGCGATGACGGGGAGGAGATCTTCCCCGTTGGGCATCGGGGTCATGCCGGCACGGCGGAAGGGACGTGCCAGTCGGGCGACGCGGGGCGGTGAGGGCAGGACGCGAGAAGGCAGGTCGCGCTTCACAGGGAGTCTCCCCCTCAGGCATCTCCCGGCTTACCGCTCCCCGCCATGCTCTTTCCGGGAATCCCCTGCCGTTCGGTCCGCCTCCCGCATGCGGGCGAGATGCCCCCTCTCCTCAGACCGGACCTGCTTCTTCCGGTCCAGTTCCCATGAGAACCGGTCGAACTCCGTCTGCACCCCCCGGCACTCCGCCTGAAGGGCTGCGATCCGGGCTTCGAGCACCTTCCGCTTCCGGTCGGCCTCGATCTGCCGGACCCGGAGCTCGTCCTCGCGATTCCGCAACTCCGCCTCCTCCTCCATCTCCCTGATGTAGCGCGCCGAGCCGGTCAACACCCCGCCCGGCCCGAGATAGACGTCCGCGAGATCGATCCCTTCACCGGTGACGATGACCTCCCGGATCTGGTTGGAGTGCGCCATGCCCCGGGACTTCAGGACATACAGGCCCCGGTTCCGCTCGCCGCCGGACTCGATGAACTTGAGGAGGATCCATGTGTCCATCAGCGACGATATCTCGATCTTTGTCTGTTCAGAGGTTCCCTCCGCCTGCGTCAGGTCGGTGAAGAGCCCGGTGATATGGTTGACCTTCAGATAATCGACGAACCGGACCAGCATCGCCTTCGCGTCTGCCTCGCTGCTCACCGAGATGAGGCTCGATATGGGGTCAATGACGACCGCGTCGGGCCGCAAGACCTGCACATCCCGGAGCATGGTGGCGAGGTGCGTCTCGAGGCCGTACGCCGTCGGACGGGAAGAACGGATTACAAGGTTTCCCGCATCAATCCAGGGCTGGAGATCGATCCCGATAGACCGCATGTTCCGCACGATCTGGCCCTGCGACTCTTCAAAGGCGAAGTAGAGACACCGCTCACCCCGCCGGCAGACCGAGTCTGCGAAGGCAGCGGCGAAACTCGTCTTGCCGGTGCCCGGCGCGCCTGATATCAGGACGCTTGAACCCCGGAAGTAACCCCTGCCGTCGAGCATCGCGTCGAGCCGTTCGATGCCGGTGGAGACCCGGTCTTCGAGGGCTTCGTGGTCGAGGCTGAGGGTGGTGACCGGCATGATGACGATACCTTCGTTCCCCGTGATCAGGAACGGGTACTCGTTCGTGCCGTGGGTGGAGCCGCGGTACTTAACGATGCGCAGGCGCCGGGTCGAGATCTGGTTGGTCACCCGGTGGTCGAGGAAGATGACGGCGTCGGAGACGTACTCCTCGAGACCGTGCCGGGTCAGGTTTTCGCCCTGGCCGCTCTCGCCGGTCACGACCGCCGTGACGCCTTTCTCCTTGAGCCAGGAGAGGAGCCGGCGAAGTTCGGCGCGGATGATGCCTTCGTTTGAGAGACCTGAGAAGAGGACCTCGATGGTATCGAGCGCCACCCGTTTCGCCCCGATGGAATCGATCGCGTAAGCAAGCCTGATGAAGAGCCCGTCGAGGTTGTACTCGCCGGTCTCCTCGATCTCGCTCTTCTCGATCCGGACATAGTCGATAGCGAGTTTCTCCTGCGCGATCAGCCGGGGGAGGTCGAAGCCGAGGGAGTGGACGTTCTTGACCAGGTCCTCCGCCGTCTCCTCAAAAGAGACGAAGACGCCGGGCTCGTTGTACTGCGTCGCCCCGCTCACCAGGAACTGCATGGCAAAGAGCGTCTTCCCGCTCCCGGCCTTTCCAACGACCAGCGTCGGCCGCCCCTTCGGGAGCCCGCCGGCGGTGATCTCGTCAAGACCGTGGATGCCGCTCGGCACCTTTGCCAGAGCGAATTCGGTATCCCCGGACGGTGCCGGAGCACCTGCAGCCTGATCCATATTCTTTTGATGATCTGTATTTACCATATACATTACCCCGAAATCTGGTGACCCGGTGCTTCGTTACGCCGTACAGGACGCCCGGAGGGAGCCGTATCCCCGATGGAGCCGCGCAGAGACACGATCCCGTCCGGGGTCTTCCGGGTCCGGGACCCGGCACAACATTCAGGCCTTTCTCAGCGTGAACTGGAATGCTGCACCGCACTCCGGGCGGCCCGGCACCCGATCGGCGGCCCAGATCCTGCCGCCGTACCGTTCGACCAGGATCCGGGCCAGGTAGAGCCCGAGCCCCTCGCCGACGCCTCGCTGCTTCTTCTCATAGCGGTGGAAGATCGCCTCCTTATCGGCATCTAAAACACCGGGGCCGGTATCCGCCACCGTTACCCACACAAACCCGCCTGCATCCTCCGTCCGGATGGCGATCGCGACGTCGGGACCGCCGTGCTTGATGGCGTTGCCGATCAGGTTTGAGAAGACCTCCGGGAGGAGTTCGTCACCCAGCACGAGGGATGAAGCGCCGGCGTAGTTGATGCTGCCGTCAGGATACCGGCCAATCTCATCGCGGATGATCGTATCGAGGTCAACCGGCCGGATATCGGGCGGTCCGGTATGGATCCGCCGGATCTTCGAAACAAGGCCAAGGATCTCGATGCTTTTCCCAATGCTCCGCTGGAGTTTCGCCGCATAATCGGCAGCTTCACCGTCGAGGGTGGCAAGGAGCAGCTCGGCATAAAGGTTCGAGACATTCTCGGTGTTGCCGATATCATGCGTCAGGATATCCAGGTAGAGGTTCGCCTCCCGGTGCGCACTCTCGAGCTCGTGATGAAGCCTGGCCCGTTCTTCCTCGGCACGCTTCTGCTCGGTGACGTCGGCGGCTACGCCGATGAGGCGATGAGGCCGCCCTTCCGGGTCCCGGCACACCAGGCCCCGGCTTGCAATCCAGCGGATGGAACCTTCGGACTGGCGGCGGATGCGGAATTCAGCCATGTATTCGCCGTTATGGGCGATGGCCTCATCTATGGCCTGCCGGATCCGGGGCCGATCCTCCGGCACCACGATGGTCCTCCAGTCGTCGCGGGTCTGCAGTGCGCCGGCATCGGGAACACCCCACAATTTCACCAGCGCTTCAGAGGGAATAACCTTCCCGGAGGCCAGGTCGATCTCCCAGGGTGCGAGACTGGCGGCATCGAGAGCCATCGCCAGCCGCTCCTCGCTCGCGCAGGGCCTGGTTGGACCTGGCAAGCTCGGCGGTCCGCTCTTTCACCCGGGTCTCGAGTTCGGCGTAGGCTTTCCTGAGAAGTTCCTCCGACTGCTTTTGCCCGGTCAGGTCCGTGACAACCAGGGAGAAGACCTGTATCCCGTCCATCCGCAGGAGTTTCAGGGAGAGGTGTACCGGCACCAGGTCCCCGCCATGCGCCTGGAGCGTGCTCTCGCCCGCGGTGCCGGAGGGGTTCCCGTCCTCCATCATCCTCCGGAAACTCTCTGCAGAGGCAGGGGCGATGAAGGCGTGGATCGGCTCTCCCATCAGGCTTTGATGGGGCATGCCGAGAAGCCGGGCGAACGACTCGTTGCAGTAGAGGATGGTGCCGTCGGTGGAGAGTGTTGCAGCCCCTTCCCACATCTGCTCGACGAGTACACGATAGGGGTGTTCGGCGGTGTTTAAGGTATAGACCTTCTCGCCCTCGTCCGTCGAGACGAGGAAGGCATCGACCTCCCCCCTCCGGATCGCCGAAAGGGTCTCTTCAGCCTCCGCAAAGCCTCCATAGAGTTCTTCCAGCACGCGGAGGAGTTCTTCCTCTCGCGGTAATCGGGGAATGTTCATGTTGGATGGGTTACCTGGAGGGTAGTTTTCGGTGGAGCGCACAGTCACTCCAGCTGTTTAATCCCGAGCCCGACAAGGACACGATCTTCGTCCGACATATCCCCGATCAATCTCCTGATCGGCAGGGGAAGCTGCTTGATGAGCATGGGCACCGCGAGGATCTGGGCGTCTTTTGCCAGTTCGGGGTGCTGGTAGATGTCGATCACTTCAAGATCGTAACTCCCTTTGTAGCTCGTCTCAAAGATGTTCTTGATGTTCTCGATCGCCCTCTGCGACCGCGGGGTCATCCCGGCTACGTAGAGCCGCAGAATATAACGGGAGTCCATACTCTTCAGTGCCGTCTCGAACTCTTCCGCGGTCAACGGCCTGTTCCGGCCCTGATTGTCGCTCTCGTTACTCACTCGGTCAACCCCCTTAGAATCTAGGTTTTATCCCCCGGTCGCAGATCGAGGCCGACCAGCACCTTCTCCGTATTCGAGAGATCACCGATGATCTTTCTCAAGGGCGGGGGAAGTTTCCGGACCAGCGTGGGGACGGCGAAGATCTGGTCGCCTCTCGCGAGTTGAGGCTGTTCGACGAGATCGATCACCTCGATCCGGTATCGGCCGGCAAGATGCTCCTCGCAGAACTTCTTCAGGTTTGCGAATGCCGCGAGCGATTTAGGTGTCTGGCCCGCGACGTAGAGCCGCAACTCCCATACCTCTCCGTTCTCCTCCCCGACCGTCTCCTGATGCGTACTCATCGTACTTCCTCTTTCCCTCTCGACTACTCAAACATTCCGTCGCCGGTCGCTGCCTCGGTTGCCACAGTTCTCCGGGCGGTGCCTGCTTCGAGCCTGCTGTGGAACCGGTTCTTCTATCGGAATTCCGGTGCTGTTCCCGACCCGGATCGAGCGAGCTCCAGGGTGCTCCCCGGGCCGGGGGCGGGACGCTGCGGGTGGGAGCCGGGAAAACAGCCATGCCAAAACCATTTAAGCAGGTTTATCCGCTTGAGGGCGGAGATCTCCTCATGAGACGATTATACCTCCTCATCGCACTGCTGCTCGTGGTCCCGGCGGCGGCGGTCGTC
Source organism: Methanoculleus sp. (assembly GCF_035363275.1). Lineage (NCBI taxonomy): Archaea > Methanobacteriati > Methanobacteriota > Methanomicrobia > Methanomicrobiales > Methanomicrobiaceae > Methanoculleus > Methanoculleus sp. The sequence continues at coordinate 50,681 of NZ_DAOSET010000004.1, forward strand.
CTCACTTCGGAGAGCGGGTGGACTGCCGGCACCGACGCCGGGTCAAAGCAGGTTGCCGCGTTCGGCAACGGCACGCGCTACGAGGCAGGATCGTACCATATCGTCGTCCTCTCCGGCACCTACCGGGAGATGGGACGGCAGTATGGCGCCCTGATGAAGGACGAACTCCAGGAAGAGTACGCGATGCTCCGCTCCCACTTCACGGCCAACGGATACACCGAGGCGGAGATCGGCGAGTTCGCTACAACGGCAACGGCGCTCCAGGCAAAACGCATGAAGGAGATCCGGGCGGGAATCGCGGAGACGTCCGGTCTTTCCGTAGAGGAGGTCGATATCCTCTACGAAGGCCCGATCGTCTACCTCGTAACTTATGGGGCGAAGGCAGGGTGTTCGTTCATGGCGGTATGGGGCAACTACACCCCTGACGGCTCGGTGGTCCTCTCCCGGAACTACGACCTGCCCGACGTATTCTCGGTCTTTTACCCATACTACACCCTCGCGGTCTACAACCCGACCGACGGGAGCAACGGCGTGGCGACCTTCGGCCCGGCAGGGGCACGTTCCGAGACCCTGATGAACAGCGCCGGCCTCTTCATCGCCGACGACAACGCCGTGGACTCGGGCAGTAGCCTTGAGATCGCCGGCAGGCCCGACCTGATCGGGGAGTTCTTCCGGCTGATGCTCGACTACTCCGATATGGAAGGGCTCGACGCCGGGATCATGACCACCCGTGCGGACTGCGCCTGGATCGTGAACGCGGCAGGACCGGACCGGGCCTACTCCTACGAGGAGACCGTGTATGACATCAAGCGCCGCGAGGGTCAGGGCGTGATCGCGGCCGCGAACCACTTCGTGGACCCGTCCTGGCGGCTTGCGGTGCCCCCGGCGGATCATTCGACCTCGCGGTATGACAATCTTCTGCGCCTCGCCGAGGAGAACCGGGGTTCGATCGACGGGGAACGGATGGTCGCGATCCGCGACGTGCTGCTGGAGGACGGGGGCGCGACATTCCGGCACAGTATGCTCGAGGGTATGCCGTACTCCTCAGATCACCAGGTGATCTTTGTCCCGGAGACCCGTACGCTCTGGCTGAAAGTCGTGGACCGGGACTGGCAGAAGGTGGAGCTCGGACCGCTCTTCTCGGTGTGAGGGGGCCCGGCCTCTCCTCTCCCTGCTCTCAGGGAGCAGGAGCCTGCCGTGATCCCGGGCTGCGGCAACAGACGATCCGGGTATAGGAGAAAGGGCAGACGAGAGGCACAGGTGACGCGCCAGGATCCTGAAAAAAGGTATTGGAGTCGGTTCACTTTTCGAAGTACGCGACGATGTTTTGGAAGATCTGCATGTTCATCGATTCGGTGGGCAGGGGTTTTCCCTCGCGCCGCAGGTGCTCTTTTTGGGTCGGCCAGTCGTAGAGGTTCACGAACTCCATGGCCCGCTCGGGGTGCGGCATCAGGCCGAGGACCCTGCCGTCCGCCGAGGTGATCCCGGCGATGTCCGCAAGCGAACCGTTCGGGTTGTAGGGGTACTCCCCTCCCGCTGGAGAGAGGTCGTCGCGGCAGTAGCGGAACGCGACCATCTTCTCGCGCTCGATACGTTTCAGGGTCTCTTCCGAGCAGGAGAAGTTCCCCTCGCCGTGGGAGACCGGGCAGTAGAGGTGCGTGATGCCCCGCGTCCAGAGGTTCTCCACCGCAGGCTTCAGGGTGACGAACCGGCACTCGAGCACGCCCTTCCGGTTCGGCATCAGGGCGATCTCGCGGGGACGAACCTGCTCGAACGCGGGGATCAGGCCGAGGTTCGCGAGGATCTGAAACCCGTTGCAAATCCCGAGGACGAGGTTGTCCCCCGCGAGGAAGTCTTTGAGGTCGCTCCAGAGGTTGTTTCTGACGCGGTTTGCGTAGGCGTTGCCGGCACCCGTATCGTCGCCGTAAGAGAACCCGCCGGGGAAGACCATCAGCCGGTAGTCGGAGAGGGCTTTCTCCCCCGCGATGAGGTCGTTGATGTGGACGATGTCGGATGCCATCCCGGCCCGCATCAGGGCTTCCCTGGTCTCCATCTCGGAGTTGATGCCGTAACCGCTCATGATGAGGGCTTTTGCCGGGGTCTTGGTAGTAGTCATCTCAGTACCTCCCGAAAGGTGCCTTGTATGCTGCTTCCATCGCCGTGATGGGCTGCTCGATGAGGGTCTTTCCTCCTGCCGATACCCGGAAGACCGTGCCGTCGACGTGGCCGAGGAGGTTTGCGTCGCCGCCGAAGAGCTCCTCGAACGCCTCGCGGTCGGAGGGAGCGATCGTGACGACGAACCGCCCGAGCGACTCCGAGAAGAGGTAGCAGTCCGGGCGCATTCCGCCGGGAATGGTGATGTCCATGCCGACCCTTCCCGCAATCGCGACCTTTGCAAGGGCGACGAGGAGGCCCCCGTGGGTGACCGGGAAGGCAGAGGCGACGATCTTCTTCTCGATCGCGTCGGTCATCCTCTCGTAGCATGCTTTTGCCGTCTCGATATCGAGGGCCGGGACCGTGCCTCCCTCGATGCCGAGGTGCGCGAGGTACTCCGACCCGCCGAGCTCCTCGTTGGTCTCCCCGACGACGTAGACGAGGTCGCCATCGAACTTCGCGTCCATCGATACGGCGGTGGCAACATCGGGGTGGATGCCTATCGAGGAGATGAGGAGCGTCGGGAGTACGGAGACCTTGACGGGGTTAGAGTCCGCGTCGAACCCCGAGAAGTCGTTATACATGCTGTCTTTCCCGGAGATGTAGGGCGTGCCGAACCCGACCGCGCCGTCACGGCAGCCGAGCGCGGCCCGCTTGAGCTGCCAGAGCCGCTCTGGCTCATCGGAAGAGCACCAGCAGAAGTTGTCGAGGAGAGCGATCGTCTCCATCGGGACGCCTATCGCTATCAGGCCCCGGATGGCCGTGTCGATAGCGGCGATCGCCATGCGGTAGGGATCGAGCTCCGTGTAGGAGGGGAAGAGGCCCTGCGAGAGCCCCACGCCCTTCATCGAATCCAACACAACCTTCGTCAGCGTGGCTGAGGCCTGGACCCGCCCGCTCCCCTGCACGGGCCCGAGGACGTGCCCTCCCTGGACGGTATGGTCGTAACGGGTCGAGATGAACTCTATCGAGCAGATGTTCTTTCTCGTGAGCATGGCAAGGAGGAGGTCGTCGAGCCGGTCCGGGCACGCGAACTCGGGCTCGGGATAGGTCGTCGTCACGGGCAACGTCTGGAGGTGCTTCTTCGGCAGACCGTCGTGGAGGAACTCGAGGTCGATATCCATGACGGTCTCGCCGTTGTACTCCACGACGCACCTGCCGGTATCGGTGAATCTCCCGATGACCGTGGCCTCGACCTCCCTCTTCTTCATGAGGTCCATGAACGCCTCGACCTTCTCCTCCGGGACGGCGAGCGTCATCCGCTCCTGCGATTCGGAGATCCAGATCTCCCACGGCGCCATGCCGGGGTACTTCAGCGGCACGCGGTCGAGGAGGACATGGCACCCGCCCGACTCCTTTGCCATCTCCGCGACGGAGCAGGAGATCCCTCCTGCCCCGTTGTCGGTGATGCTCCGGTAGAGGTCGAGGTCGCGGGCCTCCTTGACGATGACGTCGGAGAACTTCTTCTGGGTGATGGGGTCGCCGATCTGGACCGCGGTCACGGGGCTTGCCGGATCGAGCGCCTCCGAGGAGAAGGTGGCCCCGTGGATGCCGTCCTTGCCGACCCTGCCGCCCACCATGACGATGAGGTCGCCGGGGAGGGCCTGTTTCTCGTGGAGCAATCTTCCGTCGCGAGCGCGCGGCATCACGCCGACCGTGCCCGCAAAGACGAGGGGTTTACCCACGTAGCGGTCGTGGAAGTAACACCACCCCTGTGGCGTCGGGATGCCCGAACAGTTGCCTCCTACATCCACACCGCGGATAACGCCCTCGAAGATCCGCCGGGGGGGGAGAATGGGGTTTTCCCGGTTCTTGGCGCGGAAGAGGGGCGGTTCAGTCTCGGGGTCGCCGACGCAGTAGCCGTAGATGTTGATGCAGGGCTTTGCGCCGAGGCCGAACCCGATCGTGTCGCGGTTCACCCCGACGATCCCGGTGAGGGCGCCGCCGAAGGGGTCGAGGGCCGAGGGGGAGTTGTGCGTCTCGACCTTGCAGGTCACGAGGTGCTCGTCGTCGAAGACGATTGCGCCGGAGTTGTCGGTGAAGACCGAGACGCAGATGTCCTTATCACCCTTCGCCTCGCGGATGGTGTTGGTGGCTGCCTGGATGCAGGTCTTGTAGAGCCCCCGCGGGACGTCGTCGTCCATCGCCGAGGCAAAGATGGTGTGCTTGCAGTGCTCGCTCCAGGTCTGGGCGAGCGACTCGAGCTCGACGTCCGTCGGCCTCCGACCGAGGCTCCGGAAGTAGTCCCGTATCGCGTGGAGCTGGGCGAGGTCGAGGGCGAGCGGCCCCCGCCGCTCCCCGGTCCCGGGGTCGACGATGCCCTCTTTCCCGATGCGTGCGAGGTCCGCGTCGGGAAGGTCGAGGTCGACGGTCCCGGCCGCCTGGAGTTCGTCGAGGCGGACGAAGGGCGTGATCGTGTCCATCCCCGTCTCACCGTACTCCTCGCGGCTCCTGACGTGGACGCGGTTGACGAGCGGGTTTGCGAGGGCAGCGGTGAGCCTCCGGAGGGAGTCGGGGGTCAGGTCGCCGGCGACGAGGTAGAGCTGCGACGAGAAGACCGCCTCCCCTTCGCCGAACCGGAACCCGAAGTAATCCTCGATGGTCTGCTTTGCCGTCGTCCCGGCGTTGTCGGTGACGCCGGGCAGGAACCCGACCTCGATCGCGTGGTCAAAGTCGGCCTCGGTCGGCCGGTCTACGGAGTATCGCTGGACAACGGGGTTGCTGAGCTGCGCACCGATCTGCGAGAGCTCGTCAGGGGAGAAGTCCCTCTGGGAGGTCGCTATGGTATAGACGTCGACGAGATGCAGATCGCGCAGGGGGACGCCCGGCGAGCGGAACCTCTCGGTACGCGTCTGCAAGCGTGGATCGCGGGAATAGTGTACCTCTATCCGGTGGACGTGAGAGGCCATGTATATATATGGGTGCGATCGGGTGAAAAGAGCTGCGATGGGGTGGGGGTGTGCGGTTGGGTCGGAGGGGGTCCGGGTGAGATTTGAGGAGCTTTAACTATACCCTCTCTTTTTCAGCACGCCTGTGCCTCCGGGGCGTGCCGAACTCATTTTGGGCGTATTTTCAAATGAGGTCAATAATGGACATCTACAAACTTTTTCTCGCTCTGATGATATGCAAAACATCAAAATAAAAAGGAATGGTATCCTTTGGCGGATCTTCTGGATTGACTAAAGCCCTTCGAAAATCTGATTTTTCATAGAATTCTACAGAGGTTGGCTTAAAGTCAACAGTTAGAATTCTACAACCAACATGTTCAGTGATGTCGCCCACTATAGAAAAGATTTCTATGAGCATATTGGTTCCAATACCGCGATGCCGGTAATTGTCGTGAACTGCCAGCCTTGCAATTTTTATTGCCGGGTAATATCGATATTTATAGCCCCTTATTCGATCTCCCCGTATCATCTCCTCTTTTTCGATGCAATCGGTTACAAGCGTAAAATATCCCACGAGAGCCTCTCTCCAGAACACAACTTGCGTGACAGAGAAGAAACTGTTCTGACACCGTAAGGCGTCTTCTTTTAGGAACTCCTCTAAATCAACTTCTTCGGGATTACTACAACAAGAAAAAGAATTAACATCAATTCCTTCGTGGAGAGTGACATACTCCAACTCTTCATCAGGAATTGGTTCTGCCATTAAGATCGCTTTTGAGAACGCACCGCAGCCTCCCTGACTAAAAACTGGCCGCGTGTACTCAGGTCATTGTGCTCAAGGAATCTCTCGAACCTGCGAGCATCCTCGCCTTTTAATTTCAATCCTAACTCTATAGCCTTCGCCATTACACCCACCCCGCACATGTGGCGTGCATATGTGTTACATATGTAATACGATGAGATATACGCATCTGAAGAACTAATATATGTTTCCATACCTCTCGCCCATGAAATGATCGAGAATATGAAGCTCAGTTTTAAAATAGGCTAATAAGTTGGCCTTTTAAGCCCCAGCCGAGATTTGAACTCGGGACCTGCTGATTACAAGTCAGCCGCTCTGCCAGCTAAGCCACTGGGGCATACCTTATATTGTGGATCGTCCGCGCTAAAAAAGATGGCGCCGGTTCTCCTCACCCCTCCCCGGCATCTTCTGGCTGATCACCATAACTCCCACCTGACGGTGCTCACGATCTGCTCCTGATGGAGCGTCGCGACTCCCACCTGACGGTGCTCACGATCTGCTCCTGATGGAGCGTCGCGACTCCCAC